>DASZLW010000107.1:0-3711 GCA_035552175.1 Gaiellaceae bacterium
CGCCGCCGGCGCCGCAACCGTCGCTCGATCGAGCGACGGCCGGATGGTCTCTAGGAAATCGTTCTAGGAGGCTTCGGCCGGGACGGCGCGCTGCCAGGCTTCGAGCAGACGCGTCGAGTGCTTGGAGCCCGGCGGGATGAGCTCGCTCGCCTGGATGAAGGCTGCGCGCGCGGAGGAGGTCGCCCCTGCTGCCGCATACGCCTCGCCGAGGGCCCAATGGGCGCGACCCCGGATCGTCTCGTCGCCGTGACCCATCAGGAGCTGGAGCGCGTTGTTCGCCTGGTCGATCGCCTCGGCCGCTTCACCGGTCCGCGCAGCGACGAACGCCGAGAGGATGAGGAGTCCTGATCGATCCTCCACACTGGAGCCGTCGGGAAGAACCTTCTTCGCGGCCTCCAGGTGGTCGGAGGCGAGGTCGTTGTCGGAGGCCCAGCACGCGATCTCGGCGGCGAGCAGGTGGGCTCGGGCGAGGTGAACCGTGTCCTCGGTCGTCTCGAGCAGCCCGATCGCGCGGTTGATGCTCGCCTTCGCGATCGGGAACTCGCCGGCACTAGCGGCCAACCGGGCGTTCGACCAGTGGAGCCGCACCGACGTGTAGGGATCCTCGCTCCACCGGCTGTGGTCGAGCGCGCTCTGGATCACGTCACGCGCCTCGTCGTGGCGATCGAGGTCGACGAGCACGTAGCTGAGGTACGTCCCGAAGCGTGCCGCCGCGCCGGCGTTCAGCGGGTGGTGGGCGCAGATCTCGTCGAGGCAGATGCGGAAGAGGGCGGCAGCCTTCTCGCCCTCGCCGATCGCGACATAGGAGTGGCCGAGCGTCGCGTAGGTGTCGGGGTGGGAGAGGGGTGCGACCCAGCTCTCGCCGGTGGCGGGCTCGAGCTTCGAGATCGCGTCCGCGTACTCGCCACGATGGGCGGCGAGCGTCCCGAGGCTGAGACGGGCACGCGTCTGCGCACGGGTGTCCGCTGCGGCGGTCGCCTCGGCGAGAATCCGGACGAGCGTCTCCTCGGCACTCGAGGGATCCTCGCGAAGGCGTAGCGCGAGCTCGGCGTCGTCGAGCCAGAACTCGCGCAGCTCCGCGTCGGAGACGTCCGTGCCGGTCTCGAGGTACTGCGGCGTGACGCCGAGGCGGCTGCCGAGCTTCCGGAGAGCCTTCATCGAGGCGGTGCGCTGTCCCCGCTCGAGCTTCGAGATGTACTGAGCCGATACACCCGGCATGGCGATGTCGTGCTGAGTCAACCCGCGCTCCTCGCGAAGACGACGCAGACGCTCACCAATTGTCTCCTCGAAGCCCATCGTGCTCAAGTTTGCCTGCGATCGGGGCTTGCTGCAAGCGATCCGATTGTGTTGAATGCCCTCGACTCGTACTTTTGTACGAGTCAGCCAAGGCAAAGGAGGTGAAATCGATGGCGTTTCGTCTCAAGGCGGTGATCCTGATCACGAGCCTCTCCTCGCTCGCAGCTTTTGCGGCTGACTGGTTCTGGGGCCCGTAATCCCCCTCTCGTAGGGCAGGTGCCGGAGTAGTCCCGGTGCCGTACCTGCCAGTGCCAGGGCGCGCGGGAGCCGCTGACGGCTCCCGCGCCGCACTTTTCGCCCGCGTGGTGCGAGGAGTCCGGGAGGGCCGGGCGAAAACGTCCGGATGAGGTCGGGAGAGCTCGAGTCGAGGATCCTCGTCCTCGTCACCCTCGCGCTCGTCGCGTTCGGGATCGTGTGCGTCTATTCCGCCACCTCCGCGCCCGCGGCCGTCGGCGGCGGGAACCCGAACTTCTACGTCGAGCGGCAGGGGATGTACGCCGCGGTCGGGCTCGTCCTGCTCGTCGTCCTCCGCCGCTGGAACTACACGCGACTACGCGCGCTGTCACCGATGCTCGTGCTCGTCTCACTCGGGCTCCTCATCGTCGTCCTCGCGATGCCGTCGGTCAACGGCGCGCGACGCTGGATCACGCTCGGGCCCGCCGCGTTCCAGCCGTCGGAGCTCGCGAAGCTGTCGCTCGCGGTGTGGGCGGCGTCGTACCTCTCACGCCGCCCGCCGCCGCGCACGATGCGGCAGCTCGGGCGTCCGATCGGGTTGCTCGCGGGGATCTTTGCCGTCCTCCTGCTCGCGGAGCCGGACCTCGGCACGGCGATCGCGCTCCTGCTCATGCTGGTCGCAGTCCTCCTCGTCGCGGGAACGCCGGCGCGCCTGCTCTCGGGCGCGATCGGGATCGCCCTCGCTCTCGGCACCGCCGCGATCTGGTTCGAGCCCTACCGGCGGGCACGGTTCTTCTCGTTCCTGCATCCCTGGAACGACGCGCAGGGGATGGGGTTCCAGATCGTCCAGGCGATGATCGGGATGGGCTCGGGCGGCGTGTTCGGCGTCGGCTTCGGCAACGGCATCCAGAAGCTCTTCTATCTCCCCGAGGCGCCGACCGACATGATGGCGGCGAACATCGGCGAGGAGCTCGGGCTCGTCGGCATCACCGCGGTGATCGTCGCCTACGCCGTCTACACCTACGCGGGGTTGAAGATCGCCCTCGGCTGCAGGGATCCGTTCGGCAAGCGGCTCGCGGTCGGGCTCACGATGCTCGTCGCGGGACAGGCCGCGGTGAACATGGCCGCCGTGATGGGGATGGCTCCGTTGACCGGGATCCCGCTTCCTTTCCTTTCCTACGGCGGCTCGAGCCTCGTGGTACTGCTCGCCTCGGCGGGGATCCTCCTTAACATCGCGTGGCGTGGCAACTCGGAAGCAGCTTCGGTGCGTGATCGCGGCAGGGGGGACAGCCGGGCACGTCCTGCCCGCGCTCGCAGTGGCGGACGCGCTGACGGAGCGGGGCGTGTTCGTGACGTTCGCCGGGTCGCCGGATCGGGTCGAGGCGCAGCTCGTTCCTGACGCCGGCTACGAGCTCGACACCTTCCGCATCAGCGGCTTCCCGCGCCGGCCCTCGCCCGCCCTGATGGCCGCTCTCCTCCGCGCAGGCGCTGCGCCGCGTGTCTGTCGTTCGATCCTGCGGAAGCGGCGCTGCGACATCGTCTTCGGTGCGGGTGGCTATGTCGCCGGGCCGATGGTGCTCGCGGCCGCGTCGATGCGGCTGCCCGCGGCGCTCTCGGAGGCCGATGCGCACCTCGGGCTCGCAAACCGCCTCGCGCTCCCGTTCGCGAGGCGCGTGTTCCTCGCCTTCCCGCTCGAGGAACGGTCGGGCGACCGGTACCAGGTCGTCGGCCGTCCGATCCCGGCGCGCGCACGCACGATCCCCAGGGAGGAGGCGCGGCAGATCTTCGAGCTCCCGCCGACGAGGCCGGTGCTGCTCGTGGCGGGCGCGCTTGCGGGTGCGCGGTCGCTCAACGAGACGGTGATCGAGTCGTTCGGCGAGGTCGGGCCGGCGATCCTCCACATCTCGGGCGAGCGCGACTACTGGGCGCTCAAGGGCCGCTTGCGCCGCGACGACTACCGCCTGATCCCTTCGACGGATCGGATCGGCGCGGCCTACTCGGCGGCGGACCTCGTGCTCGCTCGCGCGGGGAGCTCGGTATGGGAGATCGCTGCGGCGGCGAAGCCCGCGATCCTCGTCCCGTACCCCTTCGCGACGGCCGACCACCAGGCGAAGAACGCCGCCTACTTCGTTCGTTCCGGCGGGGCGATGATGATCCGCGACCTCGATCTCGACGATGTGCCGGATCGCGTGCGGTCGCTGCTCGACGATCCGCCGCGGCTCGCACGGATGGGCGAGGCGA
>DASZLW010000108.1:0-1870 GCA_035552175.1 Gaiellaceae bacterium
GGCGACCGCGAAGCCGTGGTTCTGGCTCGTGACGAGCACCCGCCGGGTCGAGCGGTCGAGAACGGGATGATTCGCGCCGCGGTGGCCGAACGGGAGCTTGAAGGTCTTCAGGCCGGTCGCGACCGCGAGCAGCTGATGGCCGAGGCAGATCCCGAGCACGGGGACGCGGCCGAGCAGCTCGCGCACCGTCTCCGCCTCGGCGACCAGCGGCTCGGGGTCGCCCGGACCGTTCGAGAGCACGACTCCGTCGAAGTCCGCGAGCGTGTCGGCGTCGACATCGTGGGGGAAGACGGTGACGGCGACGGCCGCGAGCGCGAGCCGGCGCAGGATCGAACGTTTGACGCCGTAGTCGACGACCGCGACGCGGGCGTTCCCCTCCGCGGCATAGACGTAGGGCTCGGGAGTCGAGACGCTCGGGGCGAGCGACCGACCGCTCATTCCGGGCGCCCCACGTGCGAGCTCGATCGCGGCGTCGACGTCGCTCTCACCCGAGACGAGCGCGCAGCGAAGCGCGCCGTTCTCGCGCAGGTGCAGCGTGAGGGAGCGCGTGTCGACGCCCGTGAGCGCCGGAACGCCGTGCTCGACGAGCCACTCGGTCCATCCGGGCCCTCGCGCCTCGCGCATCACGACACCGGCCGCGTGCGGTCGGTCGGACTCGAGCCGCGAGTCGGCGATGCCGTAGTTTCCGATCATCGGCGCCGTGAAGCACACGACCTGGCCGGCGAAGCTCGGGTCGGTCGCAACCTCCTGGTAGCCGGTCATGGCTGTCGTGAACACCGCCTCGCCGACAGCAGTGCCGGCGGCGCCGACGTCCTCGCCGGTGAAGAACGCGCCGTCCTCGAGCACGAGCAGCCCGGTCATAGCGCTCCGAGAGGCCGAAGGCCGCCGCTTGTGTTGCAAGTTACAAGCCTTGTGACGTGCAACACAAAGTCGTTTCGGCGCGTGGGGGCTGCCGCGCGCATTCGGGGCTGGAGGGGGGTTCGCGGGATGCTCGTGGCGCACGGCGCGAGCATTGACTTCGTGACGTGCAACACAAGCTGGTTCAGACGCCCGACGGGGCGGGGGCGTTGGAGAGCCGGGGCCAGGGTTCGAACGGTGCGGCCGCTTGTGACTTGCAACACAAGCGGCTCGAGGCGCTGTCGGAGGCCGGGAGCGCTCATGCCTCGAACGCGACTCGACCGGCGGCGACCGTCAGGACGACGCGGCCGGTCACCCGGGTGCCGAGGAGCCACGAGTTTGCGGAGCGGGAACGGAACGCCTCCTCGCGCACCTTCCAGCTCGCCTTCGTGTCAAGGAGGACGAGGTTCGCCGGCGCACCCACCGCGACCCTGGGGCGGTCGAGGCCGAAGATCCTCGCCGGGCCGGCCGACATCCGCTCGAGCAGCGTCACGAGCGGGACGAGCCCGGGCTCGACGAGCGCCGAGTAGAGCGAGGCAAACGCCGTCTCGAGCCCGGTGACGCCGAACGGCGCCTCCTCGAACGGCACGTCCTTCTCCTCGCGCGAATGCGGCGCGTGGTCGGTCGCGATCGCCTCGATCGTCCCGTCGACGAGCGCCTCGATCAACGCTTTCCGGTCCTCGTCGGCGCGGAGCGGCGGATTCATCTTCATGTTCGAGTCGAGCGAGCGCACGGCCTCGTCGGTCAGGCTCAGATGGTGCGGTGTGACCTCGCCACTCGCCCCCACCCCGCTCTCGCGCGCACTCCGGAGCAGCTCGACGGATTCGCGCGCGGAGAGGTGCATGAGGTGGAGCGGTTGCCCGGTGTCGGCGGCAAGCGAGAGCTCCCGCGAGACCCCGAGGCTCTCGCCGAGGGAAGGCCAGCCGCCGAGGCCGAGCTCCGCCGACACCGCTCCCATGTGCATGTGGCCGCC
>DASZLW010000109.1:0-2453 GCA_035552175.1 Gaiellaceae bacterium
GCTTCGATTCGGACGGAGCCAGCTCGGCGGGGTCACGAACCTCGTCGGCGTAATACATCGTCTCGAGGACGAGGACGTCCTCGAGCGTCCTCAGGCAGGCGAGATGCTGCTTGTTCCGGATCACCACCTTCGCGATCCCGACGCGGCCCGTCTCGTCCAACGCGCGGCCGAGCAGGCGGAACGGCTTCTCGGCGCCCTCCTGCGGCACGAGGTAGTAGGCCTGGCGGAAATAGATCGGGTCGATCTCCTCGAGGGCGACGAAGTCGCAGATGTCGACCGCGTGGGCCAGCTCGACGTCGAGCCGGTCGAGGTCGTCGGGCTCGATCGGCACGTACCGGCCCTTCTCGATCTCGAATGCGCGGACGACGTCCTCGGGGTCGACGTGCTCGCCCGTGTCCTTTCGCACCTTGTCGTAGCCGACCGGCATGAGGTCCCGCCGGTCGACGAAGTGGAAGCGGAGCTCCTGGGACTGCGCGGCGGCGAACATCCGGACGGGCACGGTGACGAGCCCGAACGAGATGCTCCCGCTCCAGATCGGGCGGGGTGGCATGGCCGCTTCGTCCCCGCTCGGGGAGGCATGGAAACGGTGGGGGTTTGGACCCGCCAGGGCGTAAAGGGGAACTCAACGCTTCTCCACCCAGCGGGGGGTCAAGCGCTCGAGGCCGGTCTTTACCGGCCTCGAGCCGTGTTCGGGCCGGTTACAAGCGGCGCCATTTGCAGGGGATAAGCCTGTGGACGCTGTGGATAGGAGGCGCCCGAACCTACCGAAACCTGTTACGCGAAGACGCCAAGCGACCGAAACTTGGCCCTGCGGCGCCGCCGGAGCTCGTCGCCGGGCACGTCGGTCAGATCGTCGAGGGTCTCCCGCAGGGACTCCCCCAGCAGACGGGCGGACTCGCGGTGGTCTGTGTGGGCGCCGCCCGCCGGCTCGGGGACGATGGCGTCGATCACGCCGAGCTCGAGACAGTGCGCTGCGTCGGGCTTGAACGCCGCCGCGGCCTTCTTCGCCTCGCCGGCATCGCGCCAGAGGATGGCGGCGCAGCCCTCGGGGGAGATGACCGAGTAGATGGCGTTCTCCTGCATGAGGACGCGATCCGCAAGCGCGAGCGCGATCGCCCCGCCGGAGCCGCCCTCGCCGATCACGCAGGCGACGGTCGGAACCGTCAGCCGGGCCATGGCCGTCTGCGACATCGCGATCATGCCGCCCTGGCCGTGCTGCTCGGCCGCGACGCCCGGATAGGCGCCCGGCGTGTCGACGAGCGTCACGACGGGGAAGCCGAGCCGGCCGGCGAGCTCGAAGACGCGGATCGCCTTGCGGTAGCCCTCGGGATACGGCATTCCGAACTGGCGGCGCGTCCGTTCCTGGATGTCGCGTCCCTTCTGCTGGCCGATGAGGGCGATCGTCCGGCCGTCGAGCTTGCCGAGCCCGGTGACCATCGCGCCGTCGTCGCCGCGCCCGCGGTCCCCGTGCAGCTCGAACCAGTCGTCGAGCAGCGCCTCGACGTAGTCGAGCGTGTAGGGCCGCTCGGGATGCCGCGCGAGCTCGACGGAGCGCCAGATGTCGTCGCCGGTCGGCTCCTGCCCGATGCGGTCGAGCTGCCGCTGCAGCCGCTCGAGCTCGCCCGAGAGCTTCGCGCCGCCGAGCAGGGACACGCTGCGCAGCCGGTTGAGCCGGTCGCGCAGCCGGAGCTCGTGCTCGCTCGGCGGCATCAGCCGAACAACCTCAGAAGGCGGCCGAGCGTGGGCCGAATCTGGCGCCGCGCGAGGATGGCGTCGAGGTGGCCGAAGCGCAGGTTCTGCTCAGCGAGGCCGAAGTCGTCCGGGAGCTTCTCGCGGGTCGTCTGCTCGACTACACGCGGCCCCGTGAACGCGATGAGCGCGCCCGGCTCGGCGAGCAGCACGTCGCCGAGGCTCGCGAAGCTCGCGAGCACGCCGGCGGTGGTCGGGTGCGCCATGACGACGATCATCGCCTGGCCAGCGTCGTGCAGGTCCTCGACCGCGCACACGGTCTTCGGCAGCTGCATGAGCGAGAGGATCCCTTCCTGCATGCGCGCGCCGCCGGAGCTCGTGACACTGACGAGCGGGACGCCGCGCTCGGCCGCCGAGTCGCACGCCCGGGAGAACTTCTCCCCCACGACACTGCCCATCGACCCGCCCATGAACGCGAAATCCATGACGGCGAGCTCGCAGCCGCGCCCTTCGATCGCGCCCTGGCCGATCACCATCGCGTCGGCGAGACCCGTGGACATCTCCGCCTCGGCGAGACGCTCGGTGTACGGACGCAGGTCGAAGAAGCCGAGCGGGTCCTCCGAGTGCAGGTCCGCCGCTTCCTCGTAGAAGGTGCCCTCGTCCACGAGCGAGGCGATGCGCGCCCGCGCGCGCATCGGGAAATGGTGCCCGCACTGCGCACAGACCCACTGGGCCCGCTCGAGCTCGTCGTCCCGGTAGTGGGA
>DASZLW010000110.1:0-8856 GCA_035552175.1 Gaiellaceae bacterium
GAGCTCGTCGAGCATCGCCCGGCGCAGGAGCAGGAAGCCGCCGAGCATCCAGTCGGCCTCGACCGGCGCCGTCGGCACCTCTTCGTCGAGATGGAGGTGCCGGCGTTGGGCGATCAGCCGGCGGAGCGGAGTGCGCCGCACGATCGTTCCGCCCACCGTCGGGAAACGGCGGCGCGAGGGTTGGGGGCTCCCGTCGGGGAACAGCATGCGAGGGCCGGCGACGCCGCAGCGCGGGTGCGCCCGCATGAAATCCCGCAGCGCTCCGATCGCTCCCGGCTCGGCGACCGCGTCGGCGTTCGAGATCACGACAGCCTCGCCGGTCGTGCGGGCGACGCCCAGGTTGACGTTCGCGGCGAACCCGAGCGGCCGGTCGTTCTCGATCGCCTCGACACCCGACGGCACCGAGCCCGGGACGTTCGCGATCACGACGAGCTCGTCGACCTGGGGGCGGAGCGCGGGCAGCGATTCTTCGAGCTCGACGGCATTCAGGTGCGAGACGACGACGGCCGCGACCTTCATTCGAGCACCCGCCGGTAGACGGCGACCGTGCGCCGCGCCGTCTCGGCCCACGAGAACAGCTTCGCGCGCTCGATCCCGGCCTCGGACCGCTGCTCACGCTCGCCGAGCGCCCTGCGGGTCGCTGCCGCGAAGTCGCCGTCGTCCGCGTAGACCGCCGCATCGCCTGCGACCTCGCGGAGCGCCGGCTCGGCGGCGGCGACCACCGGGGTTCCGCATGCCATCGCCTCGAGCACGGGCAGTCCGAATCCCTCGAACCGCGACGGAAGGATCAGCACGGCCGCGCCACGGTAGAGCTCCGCGAGCTCATCCCTGGCCACGTAGCCGCGCAGCTCGGCGCCGCCGGCCCGCAGGGCCCGGGCGATCGAGGCGTCCTTCTCCGGACCGGCGACGACGAGGGGCAGCCCGACCGCCTCCGCAGCCGTGAGCGCCGCGAGCGGATCCTTGCGAGCCTGGATCGCCCCGACGAAGAGGACGTAACCGCCGTGTGCCCCACCCGGCGCGAAGGCAGGGGTGAAGGCACGGTCGACCCCGTTCGGGGTCACCGACACCTTCGCCTCGGCCACCCCGTAGCGGCCGACGATGTCCCGCTTCGTCCGCTCCGACACGGTGAGCACGTGGTCGGCCTTCCGAGCGGCGCGCGGCACGACCGTGCGGAACGTGAACCGGTCGAGACGGCCCATCGTCGTGTCGCCGCCCTCGAACGAGAGATCGTGGATCGTGACCACCGAGCTGCCCCGGAGGCCGAGCGGGAGCGCATGCTGGAAGTGCGAGAGCTCGGGCCGCAACCGGCGGAGAAGCCGCGGGACAGACAGCGCCATCCTCGTCTCCTGGAAACGCGCGGGGAGCTCGATCGCCTCGACGCCGTCCGGGACGAGGTCGGGCCGCCGCGTCACGGCCGCAAACTGGAGCTCGGGTGCGGCGGCCGGAAGCTCGCGAAGGAGGTTCGTCACGTAGGTCTCGTCGCCGGTGCGCTCGCGGCCGAGCACGTCGGCGTCGATCAGGATCACGCGAGCTCCTCGTAGACCTCGCGCGTCGCGCGCGCGACGTCGGCCCACGAGGCGACGCGGCGAGGCGGCGTGGCGGTCGCGCGTGCGATCCCCTCCCGGATCGAGGCGACATCCCTGGGGTCGACGTACACGACGTCGCCGCCCGCGAACTCGCGCATCGGGCCCTCACGGCTCGTGACGACCGGACAGCCGCAGGCGAGCGCCTCGGCGACCGGGATGCCGAAGCCCTCGTACAGCGAGGCGTAGACGAGGCAGCGGGCGCCGCGATAGAGACGGGCGAGCTCCTCGTCCGAGACCTCGCCGACCCAGGTCACGTTGGCCGGCGGCTCGACGTTCCCCCAGCCGCGTGCACCCGCGACGCGGAGCTCGCCGTCGACCGCGGCCGCGATCCGGCCGAGGTTCTTGCGCGGCTCGAGCGTCCCGACCGCGAGGACGTAGTCGCCCTCGGCACGCCCTCCCTCGGAGGTGAAGACGTCCTCGATCGCGTTCGGCACGACCCGGATCTTCGCCTCCGGCACCCCGAGAAGCTCCCGGAGCTCGCCCTTCGTGAACTCGGAGACGGCGATCAGGCGGTCGGCGGCGCGGACGACCCGTGGCACGGCGAGGCGCGAGTAGCGGCGCGTCCAGCCGTTGAACCACTCGGGGTGCCGCAGCACGGCGAGGTCGTGCACGGTGACGACGAGCGGCACCTTCGACGAGAACGGCCCGCGAAACGTGGGGCAGTGGAGCAGATCGGCTCCCGCGACCTTCAGCCGCGGATACCAGAGCGCGTCAGCCGCGAGTGTCCGCACCCGAGAGGTGGCCGGGAACGACGTCTCCTTCACCGGCACGTCGAGGTGGGCGAGGAGCCCGCGCAGGTAGCGAGCCGTGCCCGCCCGCGTCTGCCGGAGCGGCGTCGTGTCGATGCCTACGAGAATGCCCGGTACCCCTCGAGGAAGAGCTCGCCGGTCCTCGACCACGAGAAGGTCGAGGAGTGGGCGAGGCCGAGAGCGCGCAGCTCATCCCGCCGTCCGAGGGCCTGGCGGATCGCCTCGGCCATCGCCTCGGCGCTCTCGGGGTCGCAGCGCACGACGGCGGCGTCGCTCGCTTCGTCGAGCGACGGATGTGAGGAGGCGACGACCGGCGCTCCGCACGCCATCGCCTCCGTGATCGGCATCCCGAATCCCTCGAACCGCGACGGGTACACGACCGCCGCGGCGCCACGGTAGAGCGCCGCGAGCTCGTCGTCGGAGACGCGCCCGAGGCGGACGACGCCGGGCCGATCGAGCTGCGGCTGCTCGCCCCAGCCGGCACCGCCGACGACGCAGAGCTCGACGTCCGCGTCCGCGAGCAGCCCGAACGCCTCGACGAGCGTGCCGAGGTTCTTCCTCGGCTCGAGCGTCGCGACGGTGAGCAGGTAGGGGGTGCTGCGGCCGGCCGTCGGGCCGCCGGCCGTGTACTCGGCGCCGATCCCGGGATGCGCGACGACGATCCTCTCGCGCGGAAAGCCGAGCGTGGCCGCGATGTCGTCGGCCGTGAAGGCCGAGTTAGCGAAGACCAGGTCGCAGGTGCGCACCGTGTGGGCGTACTTCCGGCTGTGCATCGAGTGCGTTCGCGGCGTCACCCACTCGGGAAAGTGGAGCGGGACGAGGTCGTGGATCGTCGTCGTGCGGAGCCCGGCGCGCTGCGGCGGGTACATCCAGTCGGTGAAGTGGAGAACGTCGAACGGCCCGAGCCATCTCTCGGCTGCGGGCCGGCCGAGGCGCGACCAGGCAGTCCGCCAGGTGTGGGCGCCGATCAGCGTGACCAGCCGGAGCTCGACCGGGATCCCCTCGAGCGCCTCGGGGATTGCGCGGCGACCGGCGGGTGACGTGGGCGCGAACGCGACGACGTGGTCGCCGCTCTTCGCCGCAGCCTCGGCGAGGCCGGCGAGCGAGCCCCGGATGTAGTTGTTCACGCCGGTCCGCTCGTGCGAGAGCGGCGAGACGTCGAAGGCGATCCTCATCGGGGCGGCTCGTACTCGAGGTTGAGGAATCGCGCTCCGAGCCGCCTGTCGTCGATTGAGCCGGGCTCGACCCGGGAGGGCACGGCCGTCCGGGGGACGACGAAGCCGACGACGCAGCGACCGTTTCGCGCCGGGTGAAGCGGAACGGTCAGGGTGGTTTCGCGGTTCACCGGAATCCGGACGCGCCCCACCACCTTGCCCCCCTCGCGTGCGATCACGGTCTGCGGCGTCCGGAAGAGGCGGATGTCGCTCTGCAGCGTGACGGAGAGCGTGCCGCCGGTGCAGTCGACGCGCTCGTAGGTCACACCGTGACCCGACCACGTGTCCGCGTAGAGGCCGTCGACGTGCGAGAGAACGACCACGGGGCCGTCGACGCGGTAGAGGTCGACGCCCACGGGATCCGGACGCCCGACCCGCTTGCCGAGGATCTGAACCGTGTCCGAGGCGAGGACGTACTGCGCGGTGACGGGGTGGCCGTGCACGGCGAGATCGCCGTCCGGCAAGCGGCTGACATCGGTCTCGGGCAGCGGATCGGGCCGCTGCGCACCGTCGACGTCGTAGACCGTCCTCACGCTCCGGTTGAAGAACTCGTTCTCCCAGACCGGGTACGGGCTCGGCAGCGTCCCCGTCCAGAGCACTGCGACCGAGGCGTTCGGGCCGACTGCGCGGTCGATCCAGTCGTGGCGCGCGAAGTGCGTGCCGGCGAAACCCGACCCGACGCTCGTGACGTGCATGCCATGCCGGCCGTGCTCCTCTATCACAGAGGTCCCGATGAAGTACACCCCGACGAGCACCGGCAACGCGAGCGCGAACCGGCGTGGGAGCACGACGAAGAGCGCTGCCGCCGCCATCGTGACTCCGAACGCCACATACCGCACCTGCGGCAGGTGGATCAGATGGTCCTGCGCCCACCACCACGGCAACAGGGCGAACGTGTCCGACACCGCGCTCGGGTTGATCAGCCGCGCATACGGGATGAAGAACGGCAGTACGCCCGCGGCGACCGCGGCGATCAGGACAGGCCGCCGGCCGGTGCTCACGAGACCGTCGCGCGCCAGCGCGAGCAGCGCCACGAGGGCAAAGGGAGCGAGGTAGAACATGTTCCGCTCCTCGATCCTGTTCACGTAGCTCGCCGAGGCGAACGTCGCGACCTCGGCGACGAGGAAGACGGAGACGCTGAGCGACGCAGCCGCGAAGGCGCGCCCGGACGGGGTCGTGTGCCGCGGGGCGAGCCAGAGCGCGAGCAGCGCCGCGAACGGCAGGACGCCGACGTAGAGGTCGAGCTCGGCGACGTGGTAGAGGAAGTAGTGGGCGATGCCGCCGACCGTGTAATGAGTGGATGCGGCGGCCTGGTAGGCGCCGAGGAGCGTCAGCGGCGAGCGGCCGCGGACGATCGTCCCGAGCAACGCCAGCACGACCGCGCCGGCGAGGATCCCGTAGAGAACACCGAATCGCCGGACGACCGCGCGAATCGGCGCGCGGTCGAAGAGAGCGTTGAGAAACGGCGCGCACACGATCGCCGGGAGCAGCGCGACGGCCTGCGCGCGGCATTCGAAGGCGATCGCGCAGACCGCGAGAAGCGCCACCTGCAGCTTCCACGTCGGCTGCTCGAGCATCCGGACGAGGAGGTAGGCCGCGAGGACGAAGAGCGGGTAGAACGCGTTCTCGGTCATCAGCATCCCCGTGTAGAGCATCGAGGGGATGAGCACCGAGAGCACCGAGACGTACAGCGCGAGGCGCGCGGGCAGGACGCGGCGCGCGAGGAGGTACGCCGGGATCGCGGTCAGCGACATCAGCACCGAGTTGATGACCTTCGCGGCGGCGTAGGCATCCGGGATCGAGCCGAAGAGCCGCCACGCCGGCGCGATCAGCACGGGATAGACGAAGCCGTAGCCCGTCGACGGGACGCCGCGGACGAGGAACCGGCCGTGCGCCGCGACGTTCTTCGCGAGCTCCGAGTAGACGATCTCGTCGATCATGATCCACGGCGCCACCATCTGGCCGCTGAGGAGGATGCGGACGGTGATCGAGACGGCGACGATCACCGCGAGCCATGCGAGCGCCGGGACCGCGAGCGTCCGGGTGCGGCTCCGAGCCTCGGCAGGAGAGACGGTCACGATGCGTTCCGGCCGGGGCCCGACGAAGAGGCACCGGGTTGCTGTGATTCGCACCAGATCTGTCGGACCGTGACGAAGCCGGCACACATCCGTGACGGACACGTGACGTGTTGCCACGATAGAATTGGAGTTGAGGGCGGAGGGGTGCGTCCCCGCCCTTGGGTGGGGGTGCGGCTCCTGGCCAGACGGGACACGGTCAGCCCGGGCATGTCCCGTTGGGGCGACACGAGCGGCGGATTCCGCGCCCTCACACGAGTCCCGACTCTCGGGCGGCGCGGGCGAGCTCCGAGACATCGTCGATCCCTGCATCCGCCGCTGCCTTCGCGATCCGCCTCAGCAGGGCGCGGCTGACGGCCTCGCCGCCGGCCGTCTCCTCGAGCGCCGCAACGTAGGCGTCGGCCGTGGCGCCGAGGTCGTGCTCGCGGCGGACGTACTCTCGGGCGGCGGCTCCGAGCTCGTCGCCCCGATCGGCGGCGAGCTCGAGCGCGGCGGCGATCGTCGGCACCTCGTATTCGTCCACCGGAACGCGCAGGGCGACGCCGTCAGGGAGCTCGGCGAACCACCCGAGGTCGGAGACGAGCATCGGCTTGCCGAGCGTCAGCCCCCGGACGACCGAGCCGGAGGTCTCGCCCATCGTCGGGGAGCGCAGGTTGACGAGCACGTCGCAGGCGGCCATGAGCGACCAGAACCGCTCCTCCGACACCCATGCCTCGCGGATCAGCGCGTCGCCGCCGATCCCGAGCCGCTCGAGCCGCCGGTCGAGGTCGAACCGCTCGGCCGACTCGCCGACGAGCAGGAGCCTCGCGCCGGGGCGTTCCCGCCGGAGGAGCATGAATCCCTCGAGGAGCGAGGGGATGCGCTTGTTCATGTTCAGGTAGCCGAAGCAGCCGACGAGCGGGTCACCCGTGACGCCGGCGGGGGAGACCGGCTCGTCGGGCCATGCGGGATGGGGGATCCGCCAGAGCGGCCCGCCGTACCCCGCCGCCCGGACGCCCCGCTCGACATAGCGCGAGTGGACGATCACGCCCTCCGCGAGGTCGAGGACGGTGCCTGCGAGCGGGAAGCGCTCGGGCTGCGTCTCCCAGATCAGCGGCAGCAGGTTGTCGAGCACCCCGAGCCCGAGGAGCCGGCCGGCGACGCCGTAGTCGCGCTCCATCGCGTCGAGGTACCCGCGCCCGTTGCCCCGCCCGATCGTGATCCCGGCGATCAGGTGGTGGAGCACGAGCTCGTGCAGCACGACGACGCCCGGGCGCTTGCGCAGCGCATCCACGATCCAGCCGTGGGCGTCCGGATCGTTGCCGACCTGGTAGAGGGCGACGTCGGCGCGTGGAGCGCGCTTGCCCGGCTCGGCGACGATGATCTCCGCGACCCGTTTGCGAAGCGCCGGCAGAAGCAGGGCCGAGTAATCCGCGATCCCGGAATGGGACGGCGGCATCGGGGAGTAGTAGGCGACCTTCACGAGAGCAGGCGGTCGATGCAGCGGTCCCAGGTGACGCGCTCGGCGAGAGCCTTCCCCGCCACGCCGAACGCCCTGGCGCGGTCGGGATCGCCCAAGAGGTAGGAGCAGGCGCCGGCAAGGGCGGCCGCGTCGGGCTGGACGACGAGGCCGGTCTGCCCGTCATGGACGATCTCGAGCGGGCCGCCCGAGTCCACGGTCGTGACCACGGGCTTCCCGGAGAGGAACGCCTCGTAGGGGACCATCCCGAAGTCCTCGTCGACCGGCGCGTAGTAGACGGCGAGGCAGCGGGAATAGAGGTCCGCGAGCCGGTCGGGCTCGATCCGGCCCGTGAACTCGATCTGCCCGTCGAGCCCGGAGGCGAGCTGCTCGAGCCGCCCGCGGTCCGGCCCCTCGCCGACGATCACGGCGCGCAGGCCCGGGTCGGCCTTCGCGGCCTCGATCAGGAGGTCGATCCGCTTGTACCGGTCGAGCCGGTTGACGGAGAGGACGAAGCCCTCGGAGGCGGCGTTGCGGTAGTCGAGATCCTGCGGCGGATGCGGGAGCACCTCGGCGCCGAACCCCGAGAACCGTTCGAGCCTCCCGGCGACGTTCCCCGAGATCGCAAAGATCCGCCTCGCCTCGCCGAACGCGACGCGATCGAACCGTTCGACGGCCAGCCGCGTCGCCCGGTCGAGCGGCGACTCGGAGAACTGGCCGTACTCGGTGCGATCGAAGTCGTAGGCCTGGCGGAACTGGTGCAGGAGCCAGACGACCTTGTTCGCGTGGCGCAGGCCATACGACGGGAACTTCGTCGCGATCGCGAGGTCGATCGGCTTTCCGGGGCTGCCCGTCAGGTCGAGAAGCCGCCAGACGAGCGCGTGGTCGAGGACGCTCGCCCCCTCCCATGCGTACGGCACCGACACGATCTCGGCCTCGTGGCCGCGGACCCGGAGCTCCGCGACGAGTTGATCCGCGACGATCTCGGCCCCGCCGTACACGAACGGAACCTGAGGCCGGCAGACCGCGATCCTCATCGCTGCTCGAGGCGGCCGAGACGCTCGTCGAGGTCGTCGATCAGCTTGAGGACGGCGTCGTTGAACGCCCGCTGATCGGCGAACGCCGGCTCGACGTACCAGCGCATGAAGCGGCGCAGGAACACCTTGACCGGACCGCCCTTCCCGACGACGGGCCGGTCGGCGGAGATCGCCCACAACCGCTCCGCCTGGTCACGTGTCGAGAGGCGGACCTGAGCCGGCTGCACGTCGGCCCCACGGGGCCCCGCAGCACGGATCTCCTCCTTCAGACGTTCGAAAATGGCGGCGACGTCCGCCCGCTCCTCGGCCATCGGCGAAGTGTAGGCACGCCTGATTACGGAGCGGTAAGCACGAAGCCTCGAAGCTGCGGCCTCTGCTAACCGACCGTCAGTCGGGAGAGAACAACAGGAAGCGGTACGGCGCGGGCGTCAGAGCCCCGGCGACGACGGCCTGCGCGTGCCCGAAGTCGACACCGGTCAACTCCCGGTAGTGCGCGATCGCCTCTCTCGTCTTTCCCGCCCGCACGAGATCGATCACGTCCTGCGCCACCGGGGACTCGTCGGGACGATGGTCGGAGCGACCCGTCGCCACGTTCCCGAGCTCCTCCATCCGCGGAGGCTCTCCTCGATCCAGTCGAGGCGCTTCTCGATGCGTTCGATCGCAGTCGTGACGTCGTCGTCGATGCCGAGGCTCCTCTCGGCGGGAAGGTCGCCGCGATCATACGAGCGCGCTCCACGCGTGGTCGTTTCGCGGGTCT
>DASZLW010000111.1:0-4871 GCA_035552175.1 Gaiellaceae bacterium
GGTCGGCGTACGGCCGCATCGCCTCGATCCGCTGCTGCGACCGGCGCAGGCGCGCCGAGGCGACGAGCTCCATCGCCTTCGTGAGCTTGCGGGTGTTCGAGATCGAGCGAACGCGCCGCTTCAGATCCTGGGTCGATGCCATGCGGGGTTAGGCCGCAGCGCCCTGGACGTTGAAGATGCCCTTGAACTTGTCGATCGCGGCGTTGAGCTTCTCCGTCGTCTCGTCGGACAGGTCCTTCGACTCGCGGATCGTCTTCAGGATCTCGCCCTCGGTGCGGAGGTTCTGGCGGAACTCCTCCTGGAAGCGCGACACCTGGTCCGTCGGGATGTCGTCGAGGTAGCCGTTGACCCCTGCATAGAGCGCGGCGACCTGCTCCTCCATCGGCCACGGGGCGTACTGCGGCTGGTTCAGCGTCGCGACCATCTTCTCGCCGCGGTTGAGCGCCGACTGCGTCGCCTGGTCGAGCTCCGAGCCGAACTGCGCGAAGGCCTCGAGCTCGCGGTACTGCGCGAGGTCGAGACGGAGGCGGCCGGCCACCTTCTTCATCGCCTTCGTCTGCGCCGAGGAGCCGACGCGCGACACCGAGATGCCGACGTTCACGGCGGGCCGGACGCCCGAGAAGAAGAGGTCCGACTGCAGGAAGATCTGCCCGTCGGTGATCGAGATCACGTTCGTCGGGATGTAGGCCGACACGTCGCCTGCCTGCGTCTCGATGATCGGGAGCGCGGTGAGCGAGCCCGCCCCGAGCTCGTCGTTCAGCTTGCACGCGCGCTCGAGGAGCCGCGAGTGCAGGTAGAAGACGTCACCGGGGAACGCCTCGCGGCCCGGCGGGCGGCGGAGAAGCAGCGAGAGCTGGCGGTAGGCGTCTGCCTGCTTCGTGAGGTCGTCGTAGATGACGAGGGCGTGCTGGCCGTTGTAGAGGAAGTACTCGCCCATCGCGGCACCGGCGAACGGCGCCATCCACTTGATCGGCGCGGCCTCGGAGGCCGGCGCGGTGACGATCGTCGTGTAGGCCATCGCGCCCGCCTCGCGGAGGCGCTCGTAGACCTGCGCGACGGTCGAGGCCTTCTGGCCGATGGCGACGTAGATGCACTTCACGTCCTGGTCGTGCTGGTTCAGGATCGTGTCGACGGCGATCGCGGTCTTGCCGGTCGAGCGGTCGCCGATGATCAGCTCGCGCTGTCCACGGCCGACGTTCGTCATCGAGTCGATCGACTTGATCCCGGTCTGGAGCGGCTCCTTCACCGGCTGGCGCTCGATCACGCCCGGCGCCTTCCACTCGAGCGGGCGCGTCTCGCTCGACTCGATCGGGCCCTGGCCGTCGAGCGGGTTGCCGAGCGGGTCGACGACGCGGCCGAGCAGGCCCGGGCCGACCGGGACCGACGCGACCTTGCCGGTGCGCCGAACCGGGTCGCCTTCCTTGATCTTCTCCCAGTGGCCGAAGAGGGCGATTCCGACGTTGTCCTCCTCGAGGTTGAACGCGAGGCCGACGACGCCGTGGTCGAGCTCGAGCATCTCGAGTGCAACGCAGTTCTCGAGCCCGTGCACGCGGGCGATGCCGTCGCCGAGCTGGAGAACAGCGCCGACCTCGGCCAGGTTCGTGTCGACGTCGAACTCCTCGATCCGCTTGCGCAGGATCGAGGTGATCTCTTCGGGGCGAAGCTTCACTGACGTGCTCCTCTCATGTGTGAACGAGTTCGTGGCGTAGCCGGTCGAGCTGGCCGCGGATGCTGGCGTCGAGGCGCATCGAGCCGGCCTCGAGGACGATGCCGCCGATCAGATCGGCATCGACGCTGCGGGTCGCCTGCACCTTGCGGCCGGACTTCTTCTCGATCTCGGCGACGATCTGCGCGAAGGCCTTGTCGGACAGCTCCTGGGCGGTCGTGAGCTCGACGTCGAGGACGTGGTCGCCGGCGGCGACGAGCAGCTCGAACTCGGCCGCCACGTCGCGGATCTGCCCGGCGCGCCCCTTCTCGACGAGCAGCTTCAAGAAGTTCCGGATCAGGGGGTCAGCGTCCTTGAAGACGTCGTCGACGATGCCTGCCTTGACGCGGGTGTCGGTCTCCCGGTCGCCGAGCAGCAGGTTGAGCTCGGCCACCTCGTCGAGGGAGCTCACGACCTGCTCGAGCTCGGTGCGAACCGTCTCGAGCTTGCCCTTCTCCTGCGCGGCCTCGAAGAGCGCGCGGGCATAGATGCTCTCGGCGGCGGCTATGAGCGGCTCGCCTCCAGCTTCGAGAAGTCGATCTCCGAGAGAGCCTCGTCGATGAGGCGCTTCTGGTCGGCATCGTCGAGCGACTTGCGGGTGACCTTCTCGACGGCCTGAAGGGTCAGGTCGGCGACATCCGAGCGGAGCTTCTGGTAGGCCTGCTGGACGGCCTGGTCGACCTGCCGCTTGGTCTCCTCGAGCTGGCGCTTGCGATCTTCGTCGGTCTCCTCGCGCATCCGCACCTGCTGGGCGTCCGCGATCTTGCGCGCCTCGGCGAGGATCTCCTCGGCGTCGCTCTTTGCCTGGCCGATCAGGGCCTTGTGCTCCTCGAGCAGGGTCCGTGCCTCGTCGCGGGCACGATCCGCCTCCTCGACCGACTCGCGGATCCGCGTGCGGCGGTCGTCGATCAGCTTCTGGATCGGACCGAAGGCGTACTTCTTCAGCACGTACAGCGTGATCGCGAACGAGATCAGGGTCCAGATCATCAGGCCCGGGATGACCTTGATCAGGGGATTGGCGCCGAGCAGCATCGACTTAGACGAGGACGTAGCCGAGCAGGCCGCCGAGGAAGCCGTAGAACACGACTGCCTCGGTGAGGGCGAAACCGAGCCACATCAGGCCCTGGAGCTCACCGCGGAGCTCGGGCTGACGGGCGACGGACTGGATCATCGAGCCGAAGATGTTGCCGATGCCGGCGCCGGCGCCCGCTGCGCCGGCACCGATGCCGAGCGCGAGAGCGATCGCCTTACCGGCGTGCACGACCCCCTGCTGGTTCGCCGGGACGGAAGCTGCCAAGGTGTGGAGCATCGAGTAGTTCTCCTTTTAGTGGTCAGGCTCGATCGCCGAGCCGATGTAGATGGCCGAAAGAGCCGCGAAGATGAATGCCTGGATCGTCACGACGATCACCACTTCGAAGATGTAGAAGACGAAGGCAGCCGGTAGGCCGAGGAAGCGCCACGGCGGCGTGTGGATGATGAAGACGAGGCCGATCATCGTGAGGATCAGGATGTGGCCCGCGAGCATGTTCGCGTAGAGACGAACCGAGAGGCTGATCAGCCGCATGAACTGCGAGATGATCTCGATCGGGACGATCAGGGGCAGGATCGCCTTCGGCAGGTCGCTCGGGATCCACGACTTGAAGTAGTGGACGACGCCGTTGAAGCGGATCCCCTCGATGTGCGTGAAGAACCACGTCATCGCGGCGAGCGCGAGCGTCACCGAGATCTGCGAGGTGGCGGCGTAGATCCCCCACACCGGAATGTGGTGGTAGGTCTGGCCCGTGAACGGCAGCGGCAGGAAGCCGAGCAGGTTCACGACGAAGATGAAGAGCATGATCGTCGCGCAGTACGGGAACCAGAGCGCGATCGCCTTCGAGGGCAGGCCCGTTTCGGCAACCTGCGTCTGTGCGATGTCGTAGATCACCTCGCCGAAGGTCTGGCGGGTGCCCGGGATCGAGCTGATGCGGAAGCGCATCAGGCCGACGCCGAGAAGGCAGGTGAGCGCCGCGCCGACGAGGAGGTAGACGACCGCGCGGGTGATCGAGAGGTCGAGCGGGCCGAGATGGATCGGAACCCAGTCCTTGAGGTTGAACTCGGTGGAGGGGTCGAAGCTCTCGGCGGACGCCGAGGCGGGCGCGATCAGCGCCAGCCCGACCAACGACACGAGCAGCCCCTTCAGCTTCACGTTCCTGCCCCTCCTCCGAAGTACATGACCAGCGACGACCCGAGCTCCGCCGTGTAGGCGAAGGCGTAGACGGCGGCAGCGGGAAGCCCGAGACTTGCATCCGAGACCGTGAGCACGATCAGTACCGCCATCACGCCCACCGCCCTGAACATCCGTCCGAAGCCCACCGCTCCCGAGCTCGCGAGACTACCCATCCCCAGGGGAAGCCGCTGGAGAACCAGCGCGAGGAGCTGCCCCGCGACCCAGAGCACCGCCGCGAGCGCCCAGGCACCGATCCGCCAGCCGGCGACGACGAAGACCGGGAGCGCGAGCGCGACCACGGCCGTGCCGACGTACGCAGGCGCGTGGGTGCGTGGGATCGGGCGGGCGACGAGGATGGAGGGCATCAGGCTGGAAGCGGCAAGTTCAGGGCGAAGGCCGACGGGCTCAGGCGAAGTAGGTGTGGTAGCGGAGGTAGATCGTGAAGACCCCGGCCGGGAGGCCGAGGACGGCGCCGACGACGATCCCGATCTTCAGCGAGCCGGCGGCCCAGCCGATCAGGGCGCCGATTCCGATCACGACCGCGGTGACGGCCGCGAGCAGCGCGCCCGCCTCGACAGGGGGAAACGAACGGGGCTCCGAGGGCTCCATCGGCCCGGAGCATAGCGGAGGCTCCTGGTCGGGGGCGGGAGTTCGTGACAGCGCAAGCGACGCTGTGGAGCGCAATCCCGCCGACTTTGTTTCACGTGTTGCCAAGAGCGTGGAGGAACCGAAAGAGGTTCCCCCACGGGCCCCCTCCTCCAGGCCCGCCACTCGAGCCATAGAGAGCCTCCCGCCGGGCAAGCCCGGCTCCGGCGGCGGATGTCACCAATCCACTCTCGCCGAGAGGCGAGTCACGCCGTCTTGCGGTCTTCTGCCTGCTCCGCTTCCTCGCGGCGGCGGATGAACGGGTTCGCGAGCTTCACGATCTCGAGGAGGTAGACGACGTAGATCGACGAGCCG
>DASZLW010000112.1:0-5927 GCA_035552175.1 Gaiellaceae bacterium
GACGCTCGTGGGCCTGCGCGAGGCGGGCACGTACAAGACCGAGCTCGTGATGACGACGGCTCAGGGTGCGCACGTCGAGGTCGAGGGGCGCGGCGAGCTGCTCAACCTCTGCGCCAACAACTACCTCGGCCTCGCGAGCCATCCGGCGATCGTCGCGGCGGCGCACGAGGCCCTCGACCGCTGGGGCTACGGCATGGCCTCGGTGCGGTTCATCTGCGGCACCCAGGCGCTCCATCGCGAGCTCGAGGAACGGCTCTCGGCGTTCCTCGGAACCGATGACACGATCCTCTTCTCGTCGTGCTTCGACGCAAACGGGGGCCTGTTCGAGGCGCTCCTCACCGACGAGGACGCCGTGATCTCGGACTCGCTGAATCACGCCTCGATCATCGACGGGATCCGTCTCTGCAAGGCCCAGCGCCTGCGCTTCGCAAACGGGGACATGGACGAGCTCGAGGCGCGACTCACCGAGACGGCTGGCGCGCGGAGGCGGATGGTCGCGACGGACGGCGTGTTCTCGATGGACGGCTACCTCGCGAACCTGGCGCGGATCTGCGACCTCGCAGAGGCCCATGACGCGCTCGTGATGGTCGACGACTCCCATGCCGTGGGAGTCGTCGGCCCGGGCGGCCGCGGGACGCCCGAGCGGTTCTCGGTGACCGAGCGCGTCGACATCCTCACGGGCACGCTCGGCAAGGCAGTGGGCGGCGCGAGCGGCGGCTACGTCTCGGGCCGGCGCGAGATCGTCGAGCTCCTGCGCCAACGGGCGCGGCCGTACCTCTTCTCGAACAGCCTCGCCCCGCCGGTCGTCGCGGCGAGCATCGCAGCGCTCGAGCTGATCGAGGGCTCCCGTGAGCTCCGCGAGAGCCTCGCCGCGAACACCGCTCACTTCCGCGAAAGGATGGGGAGCCTCGGCTTCCGGATCCTCGAGGGCGAGCATCCGATCGTCCCGGTGATGATCGGCGACGAGGTGACCGCGGCCAGGTTCGCGGAGGCACTCGCGGCGAACGGCGTCTACGCGGTCAGCTTCTCGTTCCCGGTGGTGCCGCGAGGCACGGCGCGCATCCGGACGCAGATGTCGGCGGCGCACACGATCGCCGACCTGGACGCTGCCGCCGCCGCTTTCGTCGCGGCACGTGAATCCGTGCCTCTCTGACGTCCGAGCCACCTGTCAGCATGGTGTCAATGTTGACAACGGCGCTTATCCTGATCGGTCTCGGCTCATCGCTACAGGTTGCGCTTCTGTTCCTTCGGCTGCTACGGCCGCAGCACGACCTCGACCGACGTCCCGCGCCCCGGAGTCGAGCTCAGCGAGAACGCACCGCCGATCGCCGCGGCGCGCGCACGCATGTTGCGGAGCCCTTGCGCGGCCGCATCCGCACGAGGTTCGAACCCCGATCCGTCGTCACGCACGACGACGAGTCGATCGCCGCCACGTTCGCCGATCGTCACCCAGGCGCGCGCTGCTTTCGCGTGCTTCCGTGCGTTTGCGAGACCTTCCTGAACGATCCTGAAGACCTCGATCTGCTCATCGGGTGCAAGGTTCACCCCGCCGTCGATCTCGAGCTCCACGTCGAGAACGCCGTCGGCCGTCAGGAAATCCACATACCGGCGGAGCGCCGCATCGAACGGAGCCCGCCCGGCCGCCGACGACAGTGCGAGGACGGCGAACCGCGCCTCCGTCTGCGCCGCCTGCACGGCCTCCCGCAGCTTCCGGAGGGTCTCGCCCGCATCCGCACCGGACTCGAGCATCGATGCGTGGGTCGAGATCGCGAAGAGGTACTGCGCCAGGCCGTCGTGGATCTCCCTCGCGACGCGGGAACGCTCCTCGGCAACCGCGCGTCCGAACTCGGACGCCTGAATCGCGCGCCAGACCCCCACGACGAGGACGGCGTAGGCGAGGAGGCGCAGGAAGTCCCCCTGCGTCACGTCGCGCTCGGAGACGACCCGCCCGAACAGGAAATCGAGGGTGGCGAAGAGCGTGAGCGTCGCACCGAGCGCAAGCCAGCGATCGAGATCCTCGCGGAGCTTGCGGAAGCGGTTTCCGAGCCCGAGCACCGCAACGAGGTTGAGGAGCGCGAGCGCTGCGAGGATCGCGCGCCGGACGGGCGTCGCGTCCGCGAGCCCGATCGTTCCGATCGTGGGCAGCCCCGCGAGGCGGGCGAAGAGCCAGACGACTGCGAGCGTCACGACCGCGACGCTGCCCGTCTCCGCGAGGAGCGTACGCCGCCGCTCGACCACCCCGCCCACGAGCGGCGCGCAGGCGAGCACCGCCCAGCCGAGGAGAACGCCGAGGAGGCTCGCCCAGCCGTCGGTGCCTGCGATACCTCGGCCGGTCACCGCCGGGTCGACGGCGAAGAACACCCACGAGAGCGAGAGCAAGGAGAACCCGGCGCACAGCATCAGGTCGAACCGGCGGCCCTCGACCATGAAGCGGATCGCCGTGAGAAGGGCGATCAACCCCCCGCCGACCGCGTAGAGCGTCGTCAGCACGAGCCGGAGCTGCGGCAGCTCGTGGGGTTGGCGGAGGCTCGCCTTCGTCAGGAACAGGGCGAGGGCGGCGCCGAGGAGCGTGACGAGCACGATCTCACCCGAGAGGAACGTCTCGAAGGCGTCTTTCCGTGCCGTTTGGCGCATCTCCCGGGGTATCGGCACAATCGCTGGGGGCCATGACCGCGCGGGTTCTCATCGTCGACGACCATCCGCTGACCCGCGAAGCGCTCGCGGGGCTCCTCGGCGCGAACGGTTTCGACGTCGTCGGGCAGGCCTCCGGCGGCGAGGAGGCGATCGGGCTTGCGAACACGCTCGTGCCGGATCTCGTCGTGCTCGACCTCACGATGCCGGACATGGACGGGCTCACCGCGCTCCCGAAGCTCCGCGAAGCGGCTCCCGAGGCGGCGATTGTGATGCTGACCGCGGCCGAGGACGAGGCGAACCTCCTGTCGGCAATCAGGTTCGGCGCCACCGGCTACCTGCTGAAGAACGAGCCTCCCGAACGGATCGTCCAGTTCCTCCATGGCGTCTCGCGCGGCGAGGCGGCACTGTCGGGAGCGGTCGCCCGCCGGCTGCTCGAGCAGGTCCGTGAGGGCGGCCACCGGCACGGGGTCGTGCCCCAGTCGATCGCGGATTCGCTCTCGGCGCGCGAGCTCGAGGTCCTGCTGCTCCTCGACCAGCATCTCGGCACGGACGAGATCGCGGCGCGCCTCTTCATCTCGGAGCACACGGTGCGCTCGCACGTGAAGAACCTGCTCGCGAAGCTCGGTGTCTCGTCGCGTCGCGAGGCGCTCGAGAAGCTCGCCGACGCTCGCGGGTGAGCCTCGTGGAGCCCGCGCGCGCCGATCCTGTGACCACCGTCTTCGAGCGGGTCGCTAATCGGCGGAGAACCCGGCGAGAGCGGCACCGACGAGATCGGGCAGCGTCTCGAGGTTGTAGCCGCCCTCGAGCACCGCGGCCACGCGCGGCGCGAGTCGAGCGGCCCTTCGGCCGAGCTCTTCGAACACGCCCGTCGAGAGCTCGAGACTCGCGAGCGGATCGTCGATGTGGGCGTCGAACCCGGCGGACACGAGAAGCAACTCCGGCTCGAACGCCTCCACCGCTCGCTCCGCCTCGGCGAACGCCTCGAGGTATCCCTCGTCACCCGTGCCGGCCGCGAGGGGGATGTTCACGAGTGTCGGCCCCTGCTCGCCTGGGCCGCCGGTGCCCGGGTAGAACGGCCACTGGTGGAGCGACACGAAGAGAACCGTCGGGTCATCACCGAGGATCGCCTGCGTCCCGTTGCCGTGGTGGACGTCCCAGTCGAGGATCGCGACACGGCGGAGCGCGAGCTCGGCCTGCGCCCATCGCGCCGCGATCGCGATCGAGTCGAAGATGCAGAAGCCCATCGCGCGCCCGGGCTCGGCGTGGTGCCCGGGCGGGCGGGCGAGTGCAAACCCCCCGACCCGCACGGCCTCGATCGCCGCCCCCGCGGCGAGCAGTGCCGCCTCGAAGGTCGTCTCGGTGCAGATCGTGTCGCCGTCGATCCACCCGGGCGCACTCCGGATCCGCTCGACGAGCGCGACGGTATGGCAGCGCAGGACATCGGCCTCGCTCGCGGGCTCGCACCCGTCGAACGGAAACCGGTCGTGCAGCACCGCGATCCGCGCCTGCGATTCCGGATGGCCGCCGGTCGGATGGAGGAGCGCGAAGTCGCGACGGCTTACGACTTGCACTCGCCGATCCGCTTGGCGAGCCCGTTGAGCCCGAGCTCCTGCGCCTTCGCTTCCGCTCGGGCGAAGTCCGGCGGCGTCGCTCCGAGCTCGGGAGTTGGAGCACCGGCGTCCATCGTCGCGATCCGCCGGTAGAGCCTCAGGTTGTCGGCGATCGGCGCGAAGCGCCCGGCCTCGAGCGCCGCCTCGAGCGTCCCGTATTGGCCGAGGAGGTTCGCGGCCGACTTCGGGCCGACGCCGCGTGCCCCCGGGATCCGGTCGGACGGGTCGCCGCGCAGGGCGATGAAGTCAGGAACCTGCGCGGGTTCGACGCCGTACCGCTCCCGCACCTCCGAGGGGCCGATTCGCGCGAGCTCGCTGACGCCTCGCACAGGCTGCAGCACCGTCACGCGATCCGAGACGAGCTGGAACGCATCTCGGTCGGACGTGACGACGAGCACCGGCCCCGCCCAGGCGGAAGCCGCGGCCGCGAGAAAGTCGTCCGCCTCGTAACCGGCCGCCTTGGCCACCGCGAACCCGAAGGACTCGACGAGCCCCGGCAGCAAGCCGAGCTGCTCGACGATCGAGTCCTCGAACACGCGGCCCGACTGGTACCCGGGCAGCGCCTCGTTTCGGTAGTTCGGGACGTCGAGCGTGTCCCAGGCGACGACGACGGCGTCCGGCCGCTCGGCCTCCCAGAGCCGCAGCAGGAAGTTCCCGAAACCGACGAGAGCGTTCACCTGCCGGCCGTTCCCGCGGATCGTCTTCGGCAGCGCGTGGTAGGCCCGATGGGCGAGCGAATCGCCGTCGATTGCCAGCAATAGACCTGTCCCGGAAGGAGTCGGCATCCAGGACGAGTATCGCTTACCCCGAGAACGTGGCTATCGTGGCCGCGCTGACCATGGCCGACACAAAGACAAAAGGACGCAGTCTCGTCATCGTCGAGTCACCCGCGAAGGCGAAGACGATCGCGGGCTACCTCGGCAAGGACTACATGGTCGAATCCTCGATCGGCCACGTCCGCGACCTGCCCCACAGCGCAGCCGAGGTGCCTGCTGCCCAAAAGCAGGAGCCCTGGGCCCGCCTCGGCGTCAACGTCGACAGCGAGTTCGAACCGCTCTACGTCGTCGACCCGAAGAAGAAGTCCGTCGTCTCGGATCTCCGAGCGAAGCTGAAATCCGCCGACATCCTCCTGCTCGCGACCGACGAAGACCGCGAAGGTGTGGCGATCGCCTGGCATCTCGTGCAGGTGCTGCAGCCGAAGGTACCCGCCAAGCGGATGGTCTTCCACGAGATCACGAAGCAGGCGATCGAGCGAGCGCTCGGGGAGACTCGGGACATCGACGACCGGCTCGTCGACGCGCAGGAGACGCGCCGCATCCTCGACCGCCTCTACGGCTATGAGGTCTCTCCCGTTCTCTGGCGGAAGGTGATGAAGGGCCTCTCCGCGGGCCGCGTCCAGTCCGTCGCCACACGCCTCGTCGTCGAACGCGAGCGCGAGCGGATCGAGTTCCGCGCCGCCGAGTACTGGGACATCGTCGCGACGCTCGAGCCAGGCGCGTTCGACGCGCGGCTCGTCGCGCTCGACGGCAAGAAGGTCGCCCAGGGCCGCGACTTCGCCCGCACCGGGGAGCTCGTGACGAAGGATGCGGTGCAGCTCGACGAGGTGACGGTCCGCTCGCTTGTCGGTGCGCTCGAAGAGGTGAAGTTCGCGGTGCGCTCGGTCGAGCGGAAGCCGTACACCCG
>DASZLW010000113.1:0-13363 GCA_035552175.1 Gaiellaceae bacterium
GTGCCACTCCGGCTGCACCGACCCGGTCCCGGCGCCCGACCGCGTCTCGAGCAGCTGCTCGAAGTCGCGCGCGTACGCGGCCGCGACCGCGGTCGACTTCACGACCGCGATCACGTTCTCCTGCCGCGACCACGAATCGTCGGTCCAGTTCGTCGACCCGCTCCAGACAGACTCGGCGTCCCGGACCACGTACTTGTGGTGCATCAGATCGGGAACCCCGGCGATCGGGAACGCCTCGAGCGGAAGCGCGTCGATCAGCGCCCGATCGGTCGAGGGGGGAGGAGGAACAGGGATCGGGTTCGCATGGTCGACGTTGTAGGCGAGCCTGATCCGCACCCCGCGTGCGGCCGCGCGGCGGATCGCGCCGCCGACGATCGCGCTCGTCTCCGCTCCGAGGTCGAAGTCGTACTGCGCGAGGTCGAGAGTGCGACTTGCGCCGTCGAGGAACTCGGCGATCGCGGCGGCGACATCGGTCGCCGGCTGCCCGCCGTCGGTCAGAGTACGGATCGTGACGTTGGATTTCATCGAGCGGATCGCCGCCGCGCGGATCGGGGCGACCTTCAACTTCTATCGCGACGGCGAGCGCGCCGCACTCCTGCGCGAGCGGCTCGCCTCATACCTCGACGAGCACGCGAGCGCGCGGGTGCTGCTCGTCGCCGAGGCGCCCGGCTACCGGGGCGCTCGCATCTCGGGACTGCCGCTCACCTCGGAGCGGCAGGTCACGGGCGATGGGCCCGCGGAGGCGACGGCGACGATCGTCCACGCGGCGCTCCGCGAGCTCGAGGTCGACCGCGACGTCCTGCTCTGGAACGTCTGCCCCACTCACCCGGGAGACGAGCGCTCGAACCGGCGCCCCGCCCGTGCCGAGGTCGAAGCAGGCCTCACCTTCGTCCGTGAGCTCGCACGGGGACGGACGGTCGTTCCCGTCGGGAGGGTGGCGCACGAGGCGCTCGGCGGCGTGTACGTTCGTCATCCGTCTCACGGCGGAGCGGCGGACTTCCGTCGCGGGCTGCAGGAAGCCGTTCGCGTGGTACCATCGACGCGCGGTGGACGTTCGCGTTCGCCATTCTCACCATGAAGACCTATTCCGCCAAACCGGGCGAGATCGAGCGCGAGTGGTACGTCGTCGATGCCGACGGGAAGACGCTCGGCCGTCTCGCGACCCAGATCGCCGACCGCCTGCGCGGGAAGAACAAGCCGCAGTACACGCCGCACGTCGACACGGGTGACTTCGTCGTCGTCGTGAACGCGGAGAAGATCGCCGTCACCGGCAACAAGCTCGAGGACAAGCTCTACTATCGCCACTCCGGCTATCCGGGCGGCCTGAGGGTGCGCCCGCTGCGAGAGCAGCTCGAGCGCCGCCCCACCGAGGTGCTCCGGAAGGCGGTCAAGGGGATGCTGCCGAAGAACAAGCTCGCCCGCCAGCAGATCACCAAGCTGAAGATCTACGCCGGCCCCGAGCATCCACACACGGCGCAGGAGCCGAAGCCCTTCTGATGGCAGCCCAGGCTCAGTACCTCGGCACCGGCAAGCGGAAGACGTCCGTCGCTCGCGTGATCCTCCGCCCCGGCGACGGCAAGACGTGGATCAACGGGAAGACGCTCGACGTCTACTTCCCTCGTCTCCTGCACCGGAAGATGATCATGGCGCCGCTCGACACGACCGAGCTCGGCGGGCAGTACGACCTCCGCGTTCGCGTCCACGGCGGCGGCCCCTCGGGCCAGGCCGGGGCGGTCCGTCACGGGATCGCCCGTGCGCTCGTCGAGATCAACCCTGATTTCCGCGTGATGCTGAAGCGCCAGGGCTACCTGACGCGCGATGCCCGTCAGGTCGAGCGCAAGAAGGCCGGTCTGCACAAGGCACGCAAGGCTCCGCAGTTCTCGAAGCGCTAGCGCCGAGGGCGCCTCGAACGGCGCTGCTCGCGCGTCTCGCACTAACCTGCCGGGCGATGACTCGCCGGTACTTCGGGACGGACGGCGTCCGCGGGATCGCCGGCGAGTTCCTCACCGCCGATCTCGTCGAGCGGCTCGGCCGCGCCGCCGTGCTCTGGAGCGGAGCCGGGCGCGTGTTCGTCGGTCGTGACACACGCGCCTCCGGCGTCGAGCTCGAGGCGGCGCTCGCGGAGGGGATCGTCTCCGCCGGCGCGACTGCCGTTCTCGGGGGCGTCCTGCCCACCCCGGCCGTCGCGCTTGCCGCCCTCGACCTCGGGGCCGTGATCACCGCCTCGCACAACCCCGCGGCCTACAACGGCGTCAAGTTCTTCGGCGCCGACGGCAGCAAGCTCTCCGACGGCGACGAGGAGCGGATCGAAGCGCTCCTCGACGCGCCGGCGGCAGGGAGCCGCGGCGGGATCGAACGCGAGGAAGACGCCGGCGCCCGCTACGTCGACGAGGTCCTCCGGCGGTTCGGCAGCGACCTCTCCGGGCTCCGGATCGCGGTCGACTGCGCGAACGGGGCGTATTCGTCTCTCGCGCCACCCGCGTTCGAGCGGCTCGGCGCCGAGGCGATCACGATCGGGGTCTCACCCGACGGGACGAACATCAACGCCGGCTGCGGCGCGACGGACACGGCCCTTCTCCAGCGGACGGTGGTCGAGCACGGCGCGACGCTCGGGGTCGCCTTCGACGGGGACGGCGACCGGATCCTCGCTGTGGACGAACGTGGCGAGCTCGTGGACGGCGATGGGATCGTCGCGATCCTCGCCCTCGACCTCGGCGTCGACCGGGTCGCCGTGACGCAGATGACGAACCTCGGCTTCCACACCCTCATGCGGGAGCACGGGATCGCAGTCGACACGACGGAGGTGGGCGATCGGTACGTGCTCGAGGCTCTCCGCCGCGAGGGCGCCGTGCTCGGCGGCGAGCAGTCGGGGCACGTGATCTACCTGCGCGACCACGTGACCGGCGACGGCCTGACAGCCGCGCTGCTTCTCTGCGCGGCTCTTCGCGGAAATCCGCTCAGTGAGGCGCCGGGGACCTTCAGGCCCTACGAGCAGCGCAAGGAAAACGTGCCGGTGACCTCGAAGGAGCTCACCCCGGCCGTCCGCGCGGCCGTCGACAAGGTGAACGCCGAGCTCGGTGAATCGGGCCGGGTGCTCGTCCGCCCGTCGGGTACGGAGCCGATCATCCGGGTGCTCGTGGAGGCCGAAAACGGGACGGTTGCAGCAAGGGCCTGTGCTACGATCGCTTCTCTCGTCGAGAGTGAACTCGGCTGATTCGCGGTGAGGTTGGAACGCGGAGCAGGCGAGTTTTTTGTTGCAAAAAAGGTATTTTCCCGAGAGTGAACCGGAGCCCGGCCGGCGGCAAGCTCAGGCCAGGAAGGAGCGTCCAGCATGTGTGGGATCATCGGTTACGTCGGGAGTCGACCGTCGAAAGACCTCCTCATCGCAGGGCTCGAGCGGCTTGAGTTCCGCGGCTACGACTCGGCCGGAATCGCGCTCCTCGAGGAGGACGGGCTCGAATACGTCCGCGCAGTCGGGAACCTGCAGAACCTGAAGGAAGCGGCGGGCCCGAACGGCTCACGCTCGACGACAGGTGTCGGCCACACGCGCTGGGCAACCCACGGCGGCGTGAACGAGGACAACGCGCACCCGCTCACGGGCTGCGACGACAGCAAGCTCGCGATCGTCCTCAACGGGATCGTCGAGAACTACCGCGAGCTCAAGTCCGAGCTCGAGGCCGCCGGACACGTCTTCTCCTCGCAGACCGACGCCGAGGTCGTGGCTCACCTGCTCGAGACCGTCTACGACGGAGACCTCGTCGACGCCGTCTGTGCGGTCTACAGGCGGCTCGAGGGACATTTCACCTTCGTCGTGATCCACCAGGACGAGCCCGAGCGGCTCGTCGGCGTCCGGTGTCAGACGCCGCTCGTGATCGGGCTCGGCGACGGCGAGAACTTCCTCGCCTCGAACCTCGCCGCGTTCCTGTCCGAGACCAAGCAGATCGCGTACCCGGACCACGGCGAGGTCATCGAGATCACGCCGTCGAGCGTCCGCGCGGTGCGGGCCGAGGATGGATCGCCGGTCGAGCTCGAGGTCCAGACGATCGACTGGGACGAGGAGCGCGCCGAGCGCGAAGGCTTCGAGACCTTCATGCTCAAGGAGATCTACGAGCAGCCCGAGGGCTTCCGGGAGACGATCGGCGATCGTGTCCGTCACGGACGACTGGTGCTCGACACTCTCGGCTTCAACGACGAGCAGCTGAAGGACCTGCAGCGCATCGTGATCGTCGCGTGCGGCACCGCCTACCACGCCGGCGTCGTCGGCCGGTACGTGATCGAGGAGTGGGGCCGCGTCCCCACCGAGCCCGACGTCGCGAGCGAATGGATCTACCGCAACCCGGTGCTCGGCCCGAACACGCTCGTGATCGGCATCTCGCAGTCGGGGGAGACGCGCGACACGATCCAGGCGATGCAGCTCGCGAAGGCGCAGGGCGCGCGCACCGTCGCGATCACGAACCAGATGGGCTCGCAGATCACGCGCGAGGTGGATTCCGTCCTCTACACCCGGACGGGCCTCGAGGTCGGCGTCGCCGCGTCGAAGACGTTCTCCGCGCAGGTCGGGCTCATGTACCTGATCGGCCTCGAGCTCGCACGCACGCGCGGCACCCTGCCGACCGCCGACATCGAGTTCATCCTCGACGAGCTCTACAAGCTGCCCGAGAAGATGGATCGCTTCCTGAAGGGCGACCATCCGATCGAGGAGATCGCGCAGCGCTTCTACCGCGAGCCGTTCTTCCTGTTCCTCGGCCGCCACATCGGCCTGCCGGTCGCGCTCGAGGGCGCCCTGAAGCTGAAGGAGATCTCCTACATCCCGACAGAGGCCTACTCGGCGGGTGAGATGAAGCATGGGCCGATCGCCCTGCTCGAGGAGGGCACGCCCGTCGTCGTCGTCGCGACGCGGATGAAGACCGTCTACGACAAGGTCGTCTCGAACATCCAGGAGACCCGCGCCCGCGGTGCGCACGTGATCGCGATCGCGACCGAGGACAACGAGGACATCCAGCACCACGCGAACGACGTCATCTTCGTCCCCAAGTCTCCCGCCTTCCTGCAGGCCGTGCTTGCGACGCTGCCGCTGCAGCTTCTCGCCTACCGCATCGCCCGGCTCCGAGGCCTGAACGTCGATCAGCCGCGGAACCTGGCGAAGACCGTCACCGTCGAGTAGGGCCGGCCGCCGGCCGACGCCCCGATCGGATATCCCTCGCTCGAGGGATGCCAGCAGCGGCCTGCGCGTAGAAGATCGATCAGGCCTCATCCCGATCGCTCGATCGAGGGATCTTCGCGATCTACCCCGATGGGGGTACGACGCGGCGAAGCTCGATGCCTAGGTTGAGCATGCCTTCCCAAGACCAGCCGCAATCCTCGGCCGGGTCGTCCCCGCTGCCAAGGAGTCTCGGACATGAAGAGCTGGAAACCGATCGCGCGCCGCCGGAGCTCCTCGGAAAAAGGGAGGCCCGGCACCCGTCGCCTCACGGCTGGATCCGCGACGCTTCTCGTGACGGCGGCGCAGTTCCGCGCATCGGCGGGTTGGGGCTAGGCAATGGTCTGCGGCCGGTCGATAGGGAATCGATGACAACCGGGACGATCAGCCCGGAGGTGCGCGGGGCCTCCCGCACGTCCGTCCGCCTCGCGGCGATCTGGCTCTACACGACCTGCCTGGGCGGGCTCGCCGTCGCGCTCTGGATGCTCGCGATCCGGCATCTCGGATCGACCCCTGTCGCCCACATCCCGGCCGCCCGCATCTCGATCCCCTGGTGGAGCCTCGCGGTCGTCGTCTACCTCGCGGAGGCCTACGTCCCGCAGGTGAGGTTCCGGCGGGAGACCCACACGATCTCGCTGAGCAACGCCGCTCTCGTGCTCGGGCTCTACACGCTCTCGCCGGGCGGGCTGCTCCTCGCGCAGTTCGTCGGGGCGGCGGCCGCGCTCTCGTTCGCGCGGCGCCAGCGTCCGGCCAGGCTCGTCTTCAATCTCGCCCAGCTCGCGCTCACGACCTCGGCCGCGCTCCTCGTGTTTCACGCCGTCCTGCGTCTCGGCCATCCGTTCGGGGTTGCCGGCTGGGCCGGCGCGCTCCTCGCCGCGATCGCCGCGTCGCTTCTCGGGCTCCTTCTCGTCACAGTCGCGATCGCTCTCGCCGAAGGCGGCCTCACGATCCGCCGGCTTCCGGTCGTCGCAGGGCTCTCCATCGTCGCGACCGTCGGCGTCTCGAACCTCGTGCTGATCGCGATCGAGCTTGCCCGCGCCGATAGCCGGTCCGTCATGCTGCTCGCGCTACCGGCCGCGATCGGACTCGCGGCGTACCGCGCGTTCGCCTCGCAGGCCCGCCGCCACGAGTATCTGGAGTTCCTGTACGAATCGATGAAGGCGACCCAGGGCGCGCCCGAGTTCAGCCTCGCCGTCAGCCAGCTCCTGATCACCGTGCGGCAGCTCGTTCGCGCCGAGTACGCGGAGATCTTCCTGTTCCCGGGGGGCACTGCCGAAGGGCTCAGAAGCACGCTGGGCGGCGACGGAGACCTCACCGCGCATCCTGACGCGATCGGCCCGGCCGACGAGCAGGTCGTCGCCGCGCTCGCACTCGGTGTCGACTCGATCGTCCTCTCCCGGTCGCGACCGCCCCATTCGCTCGACGGCTACCTGACGGAGCGTGAGCTCCCGGACGGCATCATCGCGGCGCTGCGGGGTGAGGACGGCCCGTTCGGGCTGATCGTCGTCGGCGACCGTTCGGGCGACGTCGACTCGTTCGACGGCGACGACAAGCGCCTCCTCGAGACCTTCGTCGGCCACGCGAGCGTGATGCTCGAGAACGGCCGTCTCGAGCGCTCGCTCGCCGAGGTCACCGATCTAAAGGAACGGCTCCGCCATCAGGCGTTCCACGACATCCTGACGGGCCTCCCGAACCGCGCCCTGTTCACGGAACGTGTCGAGGAGGCGCTCGAGCGAGAGGGCACGGGGGCCGTGCTCTTCCTCGATCTCGACGAGTTCAAGGGGATCAACGACACGCTCGGCCACGCGGTCGGCGACGAGGTGCTCAGGGAGGTCGCGAACCGGGTGCGCAGAGCGATCCGGTCGACGGACATCGCCGCTCGTCTCGGCGGGGACGAGTTCGCCGTCCTGCTCGAATCGGACGAGGAGCGGGCGACCGAGGCGGTGGCGGTGGCACTTCTCGAGGTGATGCAGCGGCCGTTCTACCTCCACGGTCGCGAGATGCGCCTCCATGCGAGCATCGGGATCGCTCCCGCGACCTCGGCCGCCACAGCCGACGAGCTTCTGCGCAACGCGGACGTCGCGATGTACTCCGCCAAGGGGGCCGGCAAGCATTGCTTCGCGCATTACGTGCCGGCGATGCACGCGAACGTGCGTCGCCGCCACGAGTTCGCGCTCGAGTTGCAGGGCGCGCTCGATCGCGACGAGATCCGTGTCGTCTTCGAGCCGATCGTGAATCTCCGCGACGGGCGGATCACGGCCTTCGAGGCGCTCGCGCGCTGGTACTCGCCCGAACGTGGCGTCGTGCAGCCGGGCGAGTTCATCCCGGTTGCCGAGGAGAGCGGAATGATGGTGCAGATCGGCAACACCGTCCTTCGCCAGGCCTGCCTGGCCGCGCGCCGGTGGCAGGACACGTTCCCCGCCCACCGCGACACCGGCGTCTCCGTGAACCTGTCGCCGAGCGAGCTCGCCAACGAGTCGCTCGCCGACGACGTCGCACGCGCCCTGTTCGAGTCGCGGCTTCCCGCCGAGAGCCTGATGCTCGAGCTCACGGAGAGCGACGTGATGTGGGATCTCGACTCGGCGCACCTCCGCATGGCCGAGCTCCGTGCACTCGGGGTCAGGCTCGTCCTCGACGACTTCGGGACGGGACGCTCCTCGCTCGAGCGGCTCGACACCTTCCCGCTCGACGCGGTCAAGATCGCGAAGCCGTTCGTCGACCGCCTCGTCGATCCGACGAGCGAGTCGAGCTTCATCGACGCGTTCGTGCGCCTTGCGAGCTCGCTCGAGATGGAGTGCATTGCCGAGGGGATCGAGTACGGCTCGCAGGTTCCGCGCCTGCTCGACCGCGGCTGCACACTCGGCCAGGGCTTTCACTTCGCGCCGCCGATGGCGGCCGAGGAGCTCGACGAGTACCTCGGCGCGGCCGTGTCGGCGCTACTCCGCGTCGGCTGAACCCCGGGGCCGGTTCCTCAGGCTGCGGCCGGCTCGGCCGTCGACTCGGCTCCGACCTCGAGCGCTGTCGCCACGAAGGCCCTCGCCGCCGCCGAGTGGTAGCGATCCTTGTGGCGCGCGATTCCGATCTGCCGCCGCGCGACCCTCGGGCTCAGGTTCGTGATCCGCACCGTCTCGTCGTTCGGGTCGACGGCGAGCCGGGCCATGATCGCCGCTCCGATCCCGGCGCCCGCAAGCCCCTGGACGGCACCGTTCTCATCGGAGCGGAAGACGAAGCGCGGCTCGCGGCCGGTGGCGCGGAGCTGCTCGGCGACGAGCTCCGTGGCCCGGCAGTTGCGGTAGCCGATCAGGGGCTGCTCGGCGATCTCGCGGAGCGTGGGCGTCCGGCCCGGTGCCGGAAAGGGCGCACCCGCAGCCGTGACGAGCACGTAATCGTCGGAGAGCAGCACCATCGTCTCGAGCCACGGGTTCTCGAGCGGGAGCTGGACGAACGTCAGATCGAGGATCCCCCGCTCGACGAGGTCGGCGAGCTCGCGGTCGTCGTGCGCCTCGCGCAGCTCGACCTCGACGTTGGGCCAGGCCCTGCGGAAGCGGCGCATGACCTCGGGCAGGATCCGCGCGCCGACGCTCTGGAAGATCCCGACGTGGAGCGTGCCGGACTCGCCCGCGGCGAGGGCGGAGAGGTCGGCCTGGGCCGCCTGCAGGCGCGCCACGATCGCCCGCGCGTGGCGGTGCATCAGGCGCCCTGCCTCGGTGAGCGCGACCGGACGCGGGCCGCCGGGCCGCTCGATCAACTGCTCGCCGACGATCCGCTCGAGCGTCGCGATCTGCTGGCTGATCGCGGACTGCGTGTACCCGAGCCTGGCTGCCGCACGGCCGAAGGAGCCCTCCGTCTCCACCGCATCGAGGGCCGCGAAATGACGGAGCTCGACGCCGGGCCAGAGATCGTGCGAGGGAATCGCTACGTCGGTCATTGATCAGCTCCTGTAATGGATATCAGTCAAAACTCTCGTTGTGCTAATGGTAGCGGATGCCGATACTACGTCCATGTTCACCATCATCTTTCTTATCGGAATCATCGGCGTCTGCGTTCTCGCTCCGTTCTTCGGCGCAGATTCGCGGTACGACGACCGCGGCCGGCGGCACCGGCGCTCGCTGTAAGAAGCTCTCGCGCAAACGAAGCGTCGAGCGCTCGGACGACGCCCTGGTCGGCGCGATCCCGCGTCCTCGCACCATGGAGCGCGGACACTTCAAGGCCTAATCGTCCGGCGGGCGGCGGAGCCGCTTCAGGGCAGCCAGGCGGCGCTTCGCGTCGAGGCGGCGCTCCCGCGAGCCTTCCGACGGCTTCGTCTTCCGCCGGATCCGGCGTGGCCGTGAAGCCTTGGCAAGCTGCTCGAGGATCCGCTCCGTCGCGAGCTCGCGGTTCCGCAGCTGCGAGCGCTCGTCCTGGGCGACAGCCTTCACGAGCGGGCCGAGCCGTTCCAGCACCAGGCCGCGCTCGGCGTCGCTGAGCCCCGCCGACGTCTCGACGTCGAAGAGCGCCTCCACGCGCGTCGAGCTCTTCTGGGCGTGCTGACCCCCCGGCCCGCTCGACCGTGACACGCGGAACCGGAGTTCGGAGCGAATAGACTCGGGATCCATGGCGCCGATTCTGCTCGACGTGGACGGGGTGCTGCATGTCTCCGGCGAGCCGATCCCCGGCGCCGCGGACGCGGTCCGCCGGCTCCGGGCCGACGGCCACCGGATCCGGTTCGTCACGAACTCGACGACGATGGCGCGCCGTGAGCTCGGAGAGAAGCTGCGGGAGATGGGGTTCGCGCTCGAGGACGAAGAGCTCCAGACGACCGGTGTCGTTGCGGCGCGCGTGCTTGCCGGGAAGCGCGTGCTGGCGCTCACGATGCCGGGCCTCCTCGAGGATCTCGACGGCCTGCAGCTGATCGGCATGAACGCCGACGCGGTGCTCGTGGGCGGTGCCGACGAGAGCGAGGAGCCGGGCCGGATCTACTCGTACCTGAACCTCAACCGCGCGTTTCTCGAGCTGCTCGCGGGTGCCGAGCTCTACTGCCTTCACCGGAACCGGTGGTGGCAGACCGCGGACGGCCCGCGGCTCGACGCCGGCGCGCTCGTGGCCGGGCTCGAGTATGCAACGGGCATCGACGCGACGGTGCTCGGCAAGCCGAGCCCGGAGTACTTCGCCGCGGCTCTCGACGCGCTCGATGCGGACGCCGAGATGACCTGGATGGTCGGCGACGACCTCGAAGGCGACGTCGGCGGCGCGCAGACCGCCGGGATGCGAACCATCCTCGTCCGCACGGGCAAGTTCCGTCCCGACGATCTCGAGCACACGAGCCTCTCGCCGGACGGGATCGTCTCGTCGATCGCACAGCTTCCCGACTGGCTCGAGGCGAATCGTTGACGCCCTTGCGGGTCGGTGTCGACCTGATCGAGATCGATCGTGTCAGGCGCGCTCTCGAACGCCACGGAAACGGTTTCCGCGAACGCTGCTTCACCGAGCACGAGCGCGACTACTGCGAGTCGAAGCCGAACCCGGCCCAGCACTACGCCGGTCGTTTCGCCGCGAAGGAGGCGGTCGGGAAGGCCCTCGGCTCGGGCGTCTACTTCACGTGGCGTGAGATCGAGATCCGCGGCCGCCCCAAGCCTGGCGTCCACCTGAGCGGCCGGACGGCGAGCTTCGCGGAGCGGATCGGAGCGGGTCGAATCGAGCTGTCGATGACGCACTCGCGCGAGCTGGCCGCCGCGGTCGCCGTGGTGCTGGAAGCGGACGCAGGATGACCGGCGGTTTCGAGCCCCTGCTGACGGCGGGCGAGACGCGCCAGGCGGAGGAGGCTCACAGCGGGTCGATGGAGGAGCTCATGGAGCTCGCGGGCACCGCGGTCGCGGACGCCGTCGAGCCCTACGCCGGCCGGGTCGCCGTGGTCTGCGGCCGTGGGAACAACGGCGGCGACGGACGGGTGTGCGCCAGGGTGCTCCGCTCGCGGGGGCGTGAGGTCGTTCTTGTCGAGGGGTTCGGCGAGCTCGGCGAGCCGGACGTGATCGTCGACGCGCTGCTCGGGATCGGGCTCAAGGATTCACCTCACGAGGATGTGTCGCGGATGATCGAGCGGATCAACGGCGCCGGCAAGCCGATCGTCTCCGTCGACGTGCCCTCGGGAATCGATGCCTCGACGGGCGAGATCGCCGGCGCGGCGATCAACGCGACGGTCACCGTCACCTTTGGCGCCCCCAAGGTCGGGCTCGCGATCGCGCCCGGTCGTTTCCACGCCGGTCAGGTCGTCGTCGCTCCGATCGGCCTCGAGCCGGCGGCTCACGACCACGCGCTCGCCACCGCGAAGCTGCTCGACCAGGTACCCCGCAAGGGTGCGGAGAGCACGAAGTACCGGGCGGGCGCCGTGCTCGTCGTCGGCGGCTCGCCGGGCCTGACGGGCGCGCCGATGCTCGCCGCTCTCGCCGCGTTCCGGGCGGATGCAGGGTACGTGACCGTCGCGGGGCCCGAATCGCTGCTGCCGATCTTCGAGGCGAGGCTCCTGGAGGCCGTGAAGCGGCCGCTGCCCGAGGACTCCTCGCACCGGCTGTTCGCACGTTCGGCCGAGGCGGTGCTCGAGCTCGCCGAGCGGGCGCAGGTCGTCGTGCTCGGCCCCGGGCTCGGCCGGAGCAAGGGCACGACCGAGCTCGTGCGGATCCTGCTCGAGCGCCTACCGGTTCCGGTCGTGCTCGACGCCGACGCGCTCTGGGAGCTCGATCCGTTCGAGCGCGCGCCGGCGACCGTGATGACGCCGCACGCCGGCGAGCTCGCCCATCTCCTCGATACCGAGCCGGCCGAGATCGATGCGCGTCGACTCGAGTGCGTCCGCCGGGCGGCATCGCGCTTCGGGTCGGTTGTGCTGCTGAAGGGCGCTGACACGCTCGTCGCGGCACCGCGCGAAGGAGTGCTCGTGGCCGCTTACGGGCAGCCGTCGCTCGCGACGGCGGGCTCGGGCGACGTGCTCTCGGGCGTGATCGCGGCGTTCGTCGCGAAGGGCATGGAGCCGCGGCTCGCGGCGGCCGCGGGAGCGGTTGCCCACGGCGTCGCCTCGCGGCTCGTCGATCGCCAGCCGGGTCTCGTCGCGGGCGATCTTCTGCCCGCGATCCAGCAGGCGCTCACGGGCGACGGCGCCGACTACTCGCCTCTCGGGTAGGCCGTTCCCCGGTTCCCGGCGCGGCTGCGCACCCGCGCGAACAGGCCGGGCGCGAGCGCCTGCACCCACGCGAACGGGCGGTACCAGCGCGGTACGACGATCTCCCGCTTCCGGGCCTCGATCCCCTCGACGATCCGGTCGGCGACGAGCTCGGGCTTCGCGACGAGCCGGTAGATCGGTCCCTTGAAGCGGCCGCGCTGAGGGAATCCCGGTGTCTCGACGAAGCCGGGATTGACCGTGAGCACGGACACGCCGCGTGGCGCGAGCTCGACCGCGATCGAGCGGGAGAACGCGAGTTGCGCATGCTTGGACGCCGAGTAGGGCCCGACGGCGACGAGCCCGGCGACGGAGACGATGTTGACGACGTGCGAGCCCTCGCCGAGCCCGGGCAGGAACGCGCGCAGCGACCAGACCGAGCCGAGGTAGTTGGTCGAGACCAGCCGCTCGATCAGCTCCGGCTGTGCCGTCAGGTACTCCTCCCGACCCGCCGTCCCGGCGTTGTTGACGAGCAGGTCGATCCTCGGGTGGTGCTCGAGCACGCTCGCCGCCGCAGCTTCGACGGCGGCCCGGTCGGAGACGTCGCAGGCCTCGTGCTCGTCGGCATCGGGCGCCGGCCCGCGCGAGAGCCCGACGACATGCCAGCCGTCGGCCCGGAGCCGGCGGCAGAGCGCCGCGCCGATCCCGGACGAAGCCCCGGTGACGACCGCGACGCGCATCTCCGGGCGACAGTACCCGAGGCGGGTAGAGTCGGGCTCCGATGGGGTTCGAAGGAAAACGGGGGCTCGTTGTCGGAGTCGCGAACAAGCGCTCGATCGCGTGGGCGATCGCACAGCGCCTTGCCGCGGGCGGGGCGCAACTCGCGTTCACCTACCAGGGCGAGCGGATCGAGAGCAGCGTCCGCGACCTCGCGGAATCGGTCTCGAGCCCGCTCGTCACCTCGTGTGACGTGCGTTCCGACGCGGACGTCTCGCGCGTCTTCTCGGAGGTGGGGGAGGCCTTCGGCGGGCAGCTCG
>DASZLW010000114.1:0-4863 GCA_035552175.1 Gaiellaceae bacterium
GCGCTCTTGAAGAGGTGGCGCTCGTTGAGGTTCACGACCGAGTCGCGGACGCCCTGGGCGAGCCCGGACGCGCGGAGCGCGGCAAACGACGAGCCGTACTCGACGAGCCGTTCCTCCTCGCGATTCCACCAGACGAGGTGAGGGATGCCGTGGACGTCCGCGTGGCCGCCCGTCGCGATCGAGGCGAGGCAGACCGGGGTCAGCGACGGGAACGTCGAGGCCGCCCGGCGGTAGCTCCCGTGCTCGAGCAGGAACCTGAGCGCGGGCTCGTCGGTCGCCTCGAGCATCGACGGCGTGAGGCCGTCGATCACGATGAGCACGACGGGCTTCGCGCGGTGCGGAACGACGAGGTCAGTCACGCGCGAGCGTGCGGAGACCCGCGTACCGCTCCGGCGTCTTCCGGCGCACGCGCAGCGCGAGCACGGGAAGGGCGAGCACCTCCAGATAGCCCGCGACCGGCACGAACGCGACCGCCGCGACCCCGAGCGCCGCGAGCCCGATGATCGCCGCGAGCCCCGCCCGGGTGGCGCCGCGGCGCAGCGAGCCGGCCACGATGGGTGTCGCACCGAAGCCTCCGACGAGCCCGCCGATCGCCCCGGCGACGCCTTCGTCCCAGCGGAGCGCGACGACCCCGATCACGGCACCGACCAGGGCTGCCGCTGCGGCTGCAAGCATCCAGCGCGGGACGATGCCCGCGGCGAAGACGCCGAGCGCAGCGCCGACGCCCGCAAGCACTCCGATCCAGTACCACGCTCCCCCCGAACTCATTCTACACGCGCAGATCGGGCCTCCCGCCGACCCGATGGGCGATCATCACGAAGATGCGCCCGCTCGCAGCCCTCCGCCGGCTCCCCCGTTACCCCCTCGAGACGTTCTTCTGGACGCGGCTTGCGATCTGGCTCGGGACGCTCCTCGCCTACCTGGTCTTCGAGGCGCAATACGCGCAGCCGCTGCACACCGGAGGCGCCGAGGACGTCGTGCAGCACGACGTCGGGTGGGCGGTCGACGTGTGGGGACGGTGGGACAGCGGCTGGTTTCTGTCGATCGCGCAGCACGGGTACATCGACCCGGGGCACTCGACGGCGTTCTTCCCGCTCTATCCCCTGCTCGTCGCCGGCCTCGGATGGTTCCTGCTCGGCCATTACCTGCTCGCCGGAGTGATCATCTCGCTCCTCACGTCCGCGGCGGCGTTCGTCGTCCTCTGGTCGCTCGCGTGCGAGCTGATCGGCGAGGCGAGCGGCCGCCGGATGCTCCTGTACCTCGCGCTCTTCCCGACCACGCTGTTCCTGCTCGCGGCCTACAGCGAGTCTCTATACCTGCTGCTCTCGGCCGCCGCGTTCCTCTCCGCGGTGCGCGGGCACTGGGGCCGCGCAGGCGCCGCGACGGGCCTCGCGGCGCTGACTCGCGTCTCGGGTGTGATGCTGCTGCCCGCGCTCGCCGTCCTCGCCTGGCGCGCGGCGAATCGTCGCGGTGCGCTCGCGCGGCTCGCGGCGGCGGTACCGATCATGGCCCTGTGGCCGCTCTACCTCGGGCTGAAGCTCCACCGGCCGTTCGTCTTCCTGTCGGCCCAGCGCGCCGGCTGGGATCGGCGACTCTCGGACGCAGGCCCGCTCGGCGGCGCCTGGGATGGGCTCGTCGACGGCTGGCGCGGGATCCGCCAGCTCGTCGCGGGATCCGGCCACGACTACTTCCCGAGCGTCGACCACGGGGCGATGTACGGGGCCGGGCTGAACCTCGAGCAGCTCGGATACGCCGTCTTCCTGGTCGCCCTCGGCGTCTACGCCTGGCGCCGGCTCGGTGCGGCCTACGGGATCTTCGTCCTCGCGAGCCTGGCGATGCCGTTCTCCGACCCGGTCCCGAGCTCGCCGCTCCTCTCGATGCCCCGGTTCGCGCTCGGGGTCTTCCCGGTGTTCCTCGTCCTCGGGACGCTCGGGGAGCGGCCGCGGCTGCATACCGCGTTCGTCTCCGGATTCGCGCTCCTGCTCGGGATCAACCTCGCGCGATGGGTGATGTGGATCTGGGTCGCATAGACGGGTCGTTCACGATCACAGGAGGACGTCCAGCGCGCTCCGGTCGGCCTCGAAGCGGGCGTCCGTCACGTCGCCGAGATCCTCACCGTCCGCCTGGAGCGGCAGGGGGCGGTCGCAACGCACGACAAGCGTCTCGAGATCGTGACCCGAGAGGGCCAACGGGTGCCCGACGAGCGTCCCGCGGAAGCCGCGGAGCGCGAGGCGCGGCGCGAGCGAGGGCCGGAGCTCCTTCGGGGCGACGAAGTCGAGACCGCCCGCGAAATCGGCCTCGCCGGCGATCGTGATCGAGACCGGTCCCGCATAGGTGTACGGGCGCCCGTTGGCGACGAAGAGATAGGCCGCCCGGCCATAGCCGTCGACCTCGAGCTGCGCCGGCTGCCGCAACCGCTGCTCGAGCAGCACCCCGATCACCGTGGCGGCGAAGATCGCGTTTCCGGCACGGCGTCCGTCGCGGTCACGGCCACGGTTCTCGATCCGCCGAACGGCCTCCGCGTCGAATCCGATGCCCGCGGAGAAGCAGAACCGCCGTCCATTCACGCGGCCGAGCCCGATCGAAACCGTCCGCTCCTCGTCGATCGCGGCTCCGATTCGCACCGCGGCGGCGACCACGTCGCGGGGAAGGCCGAGTGCCCGCGGGAACACGCTCGCGCCTCCGCCCGGAAGAAATCCGAACGGCAGCTCGCCCGCGGCGCCGTTGATCGCCTCGTTGTACGTCCCGTCGCCCGAGAAGACGACGACCGCATCGGCCTCTCCCACTGCCTCGGCCGCCATCTCGGTCGCGTGCCCGCGGTACTCGGTCTGGCGGACGACGACCTCGGCGCGGCGCGCCAGCGCAGCCGTGACCTCGGCAACGCGGCGCCGCGTAACCCCTCTCGAGTAGGGATTGACGATCAGGACAACGCGACGCATCGGGCCATCGTAGGCAGCTTCGCCGCGCCCGGCCGAAGCGGCCGCGTCAGGACCGGCAGGCTCGGACCACGCCGACGTCGCCGGGTCGAGGCGAAGTGACGTTGATGTACAGCTACATCACGCAACCCCAGGTGCAGGGGTTTTTGCGGCCTTCGTGTTCGAAGCCCCGGCGGGCTTCAGCCCGCCGAGGCCGGCGAGCGGCAGCTCAGTGAGAGGCCGGCTCGCCGATCAGGCCGTTCGTGTCGGACGACATCGCGAGCCAGACGAGCACGAAGATGTCGACCACGATCGCCGTGATCGCGAGACCGATCAGCCATGCGTGGCCGGTGCCAAGCGCGGCTCCGACGAAGATCGCGGCCATGAGGGCCGGGATTCCGAACCAGATCATCCAGCGGTTCTGCTCTGCGGCGTTCATCTCGTAGATCGAGACGCCGGCCGGGACCTCGTGCACCGGACTCGCATCACTCACAGGCAGCACTTCGGCAGTCGCGACTGCGCTCATCGTTCTCTCCTCCAGAGGTAAAGGCGCAGTCTCCGCGCCGGTTTCGATTAATGGAATTAGTACCAGAGAAGATAGTCGGCAGGCATTGAGAAACCTTTATATCGCGACGGAATTCGCTATTCGTGATTAGTTTGTGATTAAGTGCACTTTCGGCAGTTCGTAACGGAATGCACAATCGGAATGTGCCGAACCGCACGAGATGCATCCGGGCCGGCTCGCGCCGGCCCGGACACTGCGTCGGAGAACGCTCTACGCCGTAGTCGGAAGCGCGGTCGGGACGCGCGGTGCGTCCGACAGGCTCGGGTACTTGGCCGTGAGCAGGAACACGTACGCGTACGTCTGGACCTCGTAGCGGAAGAGGTAGACGCTGAGGTTCTTCATGCCCTCGCTTGCCCGGCCGGTGAACAGCGCGTAGAACCAGGTGAGGAACGCGATGAGGTTGTTCACGATCCTGAACACGTAAGCGAGGACGAACGCGGGGATCGCGATCAGCGTCCGGAAGAACACCGTCAGCCGACCCTGTGGCGCGGCGGGGGCGATCTCGACGTCCAGCGGGTAAGGCTGGCTGTTCGAGAACGGCGGCCACGGGTTCGAGAGCAGGAGGACGTAGGCGGTCACCCGGGTCGAGTACCGCACGAAGCCCGCCAGGAAGTTGTGCAGTCCCTCCGGGACACGCCCCGTGAAGAGCGCCGCGAACCACGCGATGACGAGCGCGAAATACGCTGCGATCAACCAGAGGGTCATGAAGACGAAGTGGGGAATGGCGAGGAGGTAACGAAAGAACACCGTCAGACGCGACCGTCTCAGGTCGTCGTTGTCGATCATCACGATCGGGTGTGGCTGGGGCGCTAGGGCCGCCTCGGACATCGTTTTCTGGCCTCCTTGTCGTACGTCGTGAAGTGGAGAGCCGTCCGCGGCGCAGGCGGCCCCTCGGGATCCGCGTGTCGTTCAGCCCACCTGATGTAGGCGCAGATGAGAATACGCCGTCCCGCGGGTGTTGTCCTGCCGCGCATAGAGTTGGCGGCTCCTTCGTTTTCGACCCAAAGGAGACTTCGATGCCCGGAAAAGTCGTCCATTTCGAGCTTCCATCACAGGATGCCGGCCGCGCCAAGGGGTTCTGGAGCGGCCTCTTCGGCTGGTCCTTCAACGACCCCGGCATGGCGGGCATGGAGTACTGGATGACCCGGACCGGTGAGGACCAGGGCGGTGCGATCTACGGGTCGGACCAGACCGGGATGATCGTCTACTTCGACACCGACGACATCGACGCCTCGATCGAGAAGGTGCGCGAGCTCGGCGGCAAGGCGGAGGACAAGTCCCCGATCCCGCATGTCGGCTGGTTCACGCGCTGCACCGACACGGAGGGGAACGACTTCAGCCTGTTCCAGAGCGACGAGTCGACAACGGGGTGAACGGCGCAGC
>DASZLW010000115.1:0-4110 GCA_035552175.1 Gaiellaceae bacterium
TCTTCGCGCCGGGGACGACCCTTGCGAGCCAGCTCGCGAACCAGTACTCGAGCCAGATCTCGCCGCTCTTCGTCTCGTCGCTCGTGTACCTCGGGCTGCTGCTCCTCGTGATCACGTTCACCACGAACTTCGTGGCCCAGCGGATCGTCCACCGCTTCGAGCGGCAGAGGGCCTCGTGACCCCTTCGCCTGTCTCGCTGCAGGCGACGGGACGGGGGCGCCGCCGCCTCCGGGTCAACCGGTGCGCCGAGATCGGGGCGGTCGTCGCGGCCGCCGTGGCGCTCGCGGTGCTCGCGGTGCTCGTCGGCTCGGTGCTCGTGCGGGCGCTGCCCGCGCTGAACGTGAAGCTGTTCACCACCGGCCCCTCGGTGGACGCGTTCGGCCGCGCTACCGGCGGGATCGCGCCCGCGATCGTCGGCTCGCTGATGCTCGTCCTCATCGCGGCCGTGATCGCGGTTCCGATCGGCGTCCTCACGGCGATCTACGTGAGTGAGTTCGCGCCGAGGCGGCTGTCCGACCAGGTGAAGCTCTGGCTCGACGTGCTGAACGGCTTCCCCTCGATCGTGATCGGCATCTTCGTCTTCGCGCTCGCGGTCAAGACGAAGGTGCCGGTGTTCGGGTTCGGGCATCACCAGAGCGCGTGGGCGGGCGGCTATGCGCTCTCGATCATCATGCTGCCGCTCGTCGCGCGAACGACGATGGAGGTTCTCGCGCTCCTGCCGAACTCGCTCCGCGAGGCGAGCTATGCGCTCGGCGTCTCGAAATGGCGCACGGTGATCGGCGTCGTGCTTCCGAGCGCGATCGGCGGGATCGTCACCGGCACGACCCTCGCCGTGGCCCGCGCGGCCGGCGAGACGGCCCCGCTCCTCTTCACGTGCACCTACGCGAGCCAGGCGATCGGCTGGAACCCGTCGAAGCCCGTCGACTCGATCCCGTACACGATCTTCAACTACTCGGAAAGCCCCGACCCGACCCTGCACGCACAGGCGTGGGCGGCGGCGTTCGTGCTGATCACGTTCGTGCTCGTCACGAGCCTCGCCTCACGCGCACTGCTCGACCGGTCTCGGCGCAAGCTCGGAAACGTGCAGTAACGGGCTGCGTCACCACTTCGTCACCCGATCGTCACAGCCTTTCAGCCCCTTCGGCTCGACCGCGGCGGCAGGCTGGTCTTCGAACCCGGATACCCCAGGACAAGGAGAAGACATTCGATGAAGAGGAAGGCAATCGTCCTTCTCGCAGTGGCGACGGTTGCGCTGCTTGCGGCAGCCGCCGCCGGCGCGTCGCACGCGAAGACGGCAGACGTCTCGATCAACGGCGCGGGCTCGAGCCTCGTCAACCCGCTCGTGCAGCAGTGGATCTCGCCCCTCGGCTCGGCCTACGGCTTCTCGCTGAACTACCAGTCGGTCGGCTCCGGGACGGGCATCGCGGACATCACGGCCCGCACCGTCGACTTCGGCGCCTCGGACGCACCGCTCAACGCGGCGCAGGCAACCGCTTGCGGCGGCTGTATCGAGATTCCGTGGGCGCTCTCGGCCACGACGCTCTCGTACAACGTCCCGGGCGTCCCGAACGACCTGCACCTCGACGCGACCACGGTCGCGGGCATCTTCCTCGGGTCGATCACGAACTGGAACGACCCGGCGATCGCGAAGCTGAACCCGAAGCTCACGCTCCCGAACCTGGCGATCACCCCCGTGCACCGCTCGGACGGCTCGGGTGACACGTACGCGTTCACCGACTATCTCCAGCGCGTGAGCAAGACGTTCCAGACCCAGGTCGGGAACAACACGCTCGTCAACTGGCCGGGCGGCATCGGCGCGAGCGGCAACGCAGGGGTCGCCGGCATCATCTCGAGCACCTCGGGCGCGATCGGCTACCTGAGCGCCGCCTACACGCTCCCGAACCACCTGAAGGTGGCGGCGATCGAGAACATCGCCGGTGGATTCGCGACGCCGGGCCTACGCGGAATCGCGGCAGCAGCCGCCGCCTTCCCGAAGCCCGCGTCGACGACGAACGGCGTCGAGATGCATATCGTCAACCCGCCGAAGTCGGCCGGGAAGCTCGCCTACCCCATCTCGACCTACACCTACATCATCGTCCCGCAGCAGACCGGCAAGGCGAAGGAGCTGCGCACGATGATCTTCTGGGCGCTGACCCAGGGCGACAAGAAGTACGGACCCAAGCTCGTCTTCGTCCCGTCCTTCCCGAAGGCCGTCCTCTCGGCCGCGGAGAAGGGCCTGAAGCTGATCGGCTGCCCGTCCTCGGGCTGCGTGTAGGGCTCGCGGTACCTCCCCGTCCGGGGGTGAACGAAGCGGAAGGGCGCCGACGGGCGCCCTTCCGCGTTTCCGCGTAGGATCGGCTCTGTGAGCGAGGCAGTGCGCGCGCTGATCGACTCGTACAACGAGGCCTGGAACCGGCAGGATCTCGACGGCCTCTGCGCGTTCCACGCCGACGACATCGTGTTCGAGAACCACACGGCGGCCGAACGGGTCGAGGGCGCCGAGGCGGTGCGGGCCCACATCGGCGGGATCTTCGAGCGGTGGCCGTCGCTGCGGTTCCGCGCGCGGCGCTTCTACGCCGCCGAGGGGTTTGCGGTCAGCGAGTGGACGGCGACCGCGACCCGGCCGGACGGCACCGAGCTCGAGTGGGACGGCGTGGACGTGTTCCCGCTCGTGGACGGCAAGATCGCACGCAAGGACGTCTACTCGTCCTCGCACGCCCCGCGCGTCCTCGGTTAGCCGGGCGGGAAGCGGCAGCGCACCGTGAGGCCCTGCCCGCGGCCGCCGCGCGGCTCGATCGTGCCGCCGGCGGTCGTGACGATCCGCTTGACGATCGCGAGCCCGAGCCCCGTTCCCCGTGAGGTGCGTGCGGCGTCTGCGCGCCAGAACCGCTCGAAGAGGCGCGGGAGATCGGCCTCGGCGACCCCGATGCCGTCGTCGGCGGCCGTCAGCGCCAGCATCCCGTCCGCCTCCCGGCTGACCGAGAGCGAGAACGTCGCACCGTGGCCCGCGTACCGGATCGCGTTCTGCGTCAGGTTCTCCGCGATGATCCGCAGCATCTTGGGGCGCAGCGGGAGGTCGACGTCCGGGTCACCGGCCGCCTCGAGGACAACGCCGGCGCGCGAGGCTCCCGTCGCGAGCTGGTCGATCACCTGCTCGAGGACGGGCAGCGCGTTCGTGTGCCCGAGCGAGACGACCTCGACGCCGCTCTCGAGCTCCGAGAGGAAGAGGATCTCGTCGATCAGCGCGCTCGCGTTGTGAACCTCGGCCTTCGCATGCTCGAGCAGCGCGTCGATGTCGGCGCCCGGCAGGTCGGCATCCTCGAGCAGCGCGAGGATCCGGGCGAGCGGCGTGCGCAGCTCGTGCGAGACGGAGGCGGTGAAGCCCGCGCGGAGAGCCTCGAAGGAGACGTCCTCGACGGGCGGGTCCGGCACGGTGAGCGTCACCGGCATCTCCTCCGGAGGTTCGGGCTCGGCGTGCTCCTCCTGCCTCCTGAAGGGCTTCTTCACCAGACCGTCACCACTTCGACTCCCCGTCTCCACCCCGATGCGAACCACCCATGGAACTATGGTAAGCGCATGGGGAAGATCCTGATCGTCGAGGACGACAACGTGATCGCAGACGGCATGGCGCGCCACCTCGCCGCTGCCGGTCTCGACCCGGTCGTCGTCGGGCGGGGAGAGCTCGGGCTCGCGCGGCTGCGCTTCGAGAACCCGGACGTCTGCGTGCTCGACCTGATGCTGCCGGAGCTCGACGGCTGGAAGCTGATCGAGACGGCACGCTCCGAGGGGATCGGGACCCCGATCGTCGTCGTGTCGGCGCGCGGCACCGAGCACGACCGCGTCCACGCGCTCGAGATCGGCGCCGACGACTACCTCGTGAAGCCGTTCTCGATGCGCGAGCTCGTCGCCCGCGTGGGGGCTGCGGCTCGCCGCGGCGTCCGGCCGGCCGAGGAGCGCCGGGGCGAGGCGATCGAGATCGAGGAGCTCAAGATCGACCCGCGCGAGGTGCAGGCGTACGTCGACGGCGTGAACGCCGGGCTGACGCCGACCGAGTTCAAGCTCCTCTACACGCTCGCCCTCGATCGCGGCCGGGTCGTCACGCGCGACGAG
>DASZLW010000116.1:0-3308 GCA_035552175.1 Gaiellaceae bacterium
GACGTCGAGCCGGCGGCGGAGATCGTGAAGCGCTTCGCGACCGGCGCGATGTCGCTCGGGTCGCTCTCGCGCGAGGCCCACGAGACGCTCGCGATCGCGATGAACCGCCTCGGCGGCAAGTCGAACACGGGCGAGGGGGGCGAGGATCCGGTGCGGTACGTCCGCGAGCCGAACGGCGACTCGCGCCGCTCGGCGATCAAGCAGGTCGCGTCGGGTCGCTTCGGCGTCAACATCCACTACCTGACGAACGCCGACCAGCTCCAGATCAAGATGGCGCAGGGCGCGAAACCGGGCGAGGGCGGCCAGCTTCCCGGCCACAAGGTCGACGGCTACATCGCGAAGATCCGCTTCACGACGCCGGGCGTGGGCCTGATCTCGCCGCCGCCGCACCACGACATCTACTCGATCGAGGATCTGAAGCAGCTGATCTACGACCTCCGCTGCGCGAACCCGAACGCGCAGGTGTCGGTGAAGCTCGTCGCCGAGATGGGTGTCGGCACCGTCGCCGCGGGCGTCGCGAAGTGCAACTCCGATCACGTGCTCATCTCGGGCCACGACGGAGGCACGGGCGCCTCCCCGCTCTCGTCTGTCCACTACGCCGGCATCCCGTGGGAGATCGGGCTCGCCGAGACGCAGCAGACGCTCGTGATGAACGACCTGCGCTCGCGGATCTGGGTGCAGACCGACGGCCAGCTCAAGACCGGCCGCGACGTCGTGATCGCCGCGCTCCTGGGCGCCGACGAGATGGGCTTCTCCACCGCCCCGCTCGTCGCGACGGGCTGCGTGATGATGCGCGCCTGCCACCTGAACACGTGCCCGGTCGGGATCGCGACGCAGGATCCCGAGCTCCGAAGCCGTTTCGCCGGCACGCCGGAGCATGTCGTCAACTTCTTCTTCTTCGTCGCCGAGGAGGCGCGGAAGATCATGGCGTCGCTCGGGATCGCCAGGTTCGAGGATCTGATCGGGCGTGTCGACCTCCTCGAGGCCGACGACGCGGTCGACCACTGGAAGGCGCGCGGGATCGACCTGACGAATCTGCTGCACATGCCGGACGTTCCCCGCGGCACGCCGCTCCGCCGCGTCCGCGGCCAGGAGTCGCCGCTGGGCTCGGCCCTCGACTGGGAGCTGATCGGGGTCGCCGAGCGGGCGATCGAGCATCGCGAGCCGGTCACCTCGGAGATGGAGGTGCGGAATGTCAACCGCGCCGTCGGCGGGCTGCTCTCGAACGCGGTCACCGTGGCGCACGGTGCCGAGGGGCTGCCCGAGGGGACGATCAGGTTCACGCTCCACGGCTCGGCAGGCCAGTCGTTCGGCGCGTGGCTGGCGCCGGGGATCGAGTTGACCCTCTGCGGCGACGCGAACGACTACGCCGGCAAGGGGCTGTCCGGCGGCACGATCGCGGTGCGTCCGCCGACGGGCGCGACCTTCGCCGCCGAGGAGAACGTAATCGTCGGGAACACGGTCCTGTACGGCGCGACGAGAGGCAAGGCGTTCTTCCGCGGCCTCGCGGGCGAGCGGTTCGCCGTGCGGAACTCAGGCGCGGACGCCGTGATCGAGGGCGTCGGGGACCACGGGTGCGAGTACATGACCGGCGGCCGTGTGGTGGTCCTCGGGAAGACGGGCCGCAACTTCGCCGCGGGCATGTCGGGCGGCATCGCCTACGTCCTCGACGAGGACGGCGGGTTCGCGGGGCGCTGCAACCACGAGCTCGTCGATCTCGAGCAGCTCGAGGACGAGGACGCAGCGCTCGTGCGAGCGCTCGTCGAGGAGCATCTCGAACGAACCGGCTCGACCGTCGCCGAGCGGGTGCTCGCCGGCTTCGACCGGGCGCGCTTCGTCAAGGTGATGCCGCGCGACTACCGCGAGGCACTCGCGAAGCTGGCCTCGGGGAACGGCTCGATCGCCTATCACGACGAGCACCCCGTCTCGAGCGGCGGCGAGGGCTTCGTGACCGCCGAGGTCGAGTCGGGGACGGCTGCCTGATGGGCGAGCTCGGCGCCTTCCTCAAGACGGACCGCGTCGACTACCTGGAGCGCGACCCGAAGGAGCGCGTGGGCGACTACCGCGAGTTCGTCGAGACGCTCGAGGGCAAGGCGCTCGCCGACCAGGGTGCCCGCTGCATGGAGTGCGGGATCCCTTTCTGCCACAACGGCTGCCCTGTCAACAACCTGATCCCCGACTGGAACGACCTCGTCTACCGCGATCGGTGGAAGGAGGCGATCCGCCAGCTCCACCGCACGAACAACTTCCCGGACTTCACCGGCCGCCTGTGCCCGGCGCCGTGCGAGGCGTCGTGCGTGCTCGAGATCCGCGAGGGCGAGGCGGTGACGATCAAGCAGATCGAGCTCGCGATCATCAATCGGGCCTGGGACGAAGGTTGGGTGCTGCCGCAGCCCCCTGCGCACGAGTCGGGGCGCTCGGTCGCCGTGATCGGCGCGGGCCCGGCGGGAATGGCGTGTGCGCAGCAACTCCGGCGCGCGGGGCACGCCGTGACGGTGTTCGAGCGCGACGAGGCCGGCGGCGGGCTCGTCCGTTTCGGCGTCCCCGACTTCAAGATCGAGAAGACGGTCGTCGAACGGCGGATCGAGCAGATGAGGTCAGAGGGCGTCGAGTTCCGCTTCGGCGTCGACGTCGGCGTCGACGTGGCCGCCGAGGAGCTGAGGAGGTTCGATGCGATCGTGATCGCGACGGGGGCCCGCGTGCCGCGCGACCTGCCGGTGCCGGGGCGCGAGCTCGCGGGCGTGCACTTCGCGATGGACTACCTCTACCAGCGCAACCGCTTCGTCGCGCGCGAGCACGGCCCGGCCGCCGCCGGCGCTCCAGCGGCGCCCGAAGGCGATGCGGTGATCACGGCAGCCGGCAAGCACGTTGTCGTGATCGGCGGCGGCGACACGGGAGCCGACTGCGTCGCGAATGCCCACCGGGAGGGTGCTGCGTCGGTGACGCAGATCGAGCTGATCGGCGAGCCGCCGGCGTCCCGTCCGGACGATGTCACCCCGTGGCCGCTCTGGCCTGTGAAGCTCCGGATCCCGTATGCGCTGAAGGAGGGCGGCTCGCGCGACTTCGCGATCTCGACGACCCACTTCGTGGGCTCGAACGGCCAGGTCGAGGAGATCCACTGGACGCAGAACGCGGGCGCGCCGCCGTTCGCCGCGATCGAGGGAACCGAGGAGAGCCGCCGGGCCGACCTCGTCCTCCTGGCGATGGGCTTCCTCGGCCCCGAGGCCGGCCTGCTCGAGCACCTCGGCGTCGAACGCGACGACCGAAGCAACGCGAAGGCCGCCGCCTACGAGACGTCGGTGCCGGGA
>DASZLW010000117.1:0-5288 GCA_035552175.1 Gaiellaceae bacterium
GGCCGCGTCGATGGCGCCTCGCGCCGAGCGTGCGTTAGGGCCCGTCTGCCGCCCGGCCCGTGGCCAACGATCACGGCATGCCGCACGACCAGACGGGGCGGCCGCAGCGTCGGATCCACGCAGCGGCGTGCGGTGTGCCGACCGCATGAGGTTCCCGTCCCGGGTTGCCGTCGCAGCCCGCCTTCGCGCCCCCGGGCCCATCGCCTGGGCCCGGCCGCGCCGCGAGCTGCTCCTGCTCGTCCTGATCGCGCTCGCGACGCTCTTTCGGGTCTACGAGCCGAACACCCAGGACAACTCCCGGATCTGCCTCACCAAGGCCCTCGTCACGGGCCATGTGAGCGCCGACTCGTGCTTCCGGCAGATCCCGCATCAGACGGATGTGGCGAAGGACAACGGCCACTTCTACTCCGACAAGGCTCCGGGAATGGCCGTGCTCGAGATCATTCCCGACGAGGTCGTGCGGCTCCGGCCGCCGCAGGACTGGGTCGCGAAGGGGGATCTCCGTCTCTGGGCCGTCCACTTCTTCGCGGCCGGCCTGCCGTTTCTCCTCTGCGTGTTCCTCGTCGGGAGGGTGTCGGAGGGGCTTGCTCCAGGCTTCGGCGCTGCGACGCTCGTCACGTTTGCGCTCGGGACGATGATGAACAGCTTCGCCGTGGCCGGATTCGACCACAGCCTCACCGGCACATTCGGCTTTCTCGCGTTCGTCCTCGCGTGGAGGCGACGGCCATTCTTCAGCGGGCTTGCGGCCGGTGTCGCCTTGACGACCGAGTACGAGGCGGCCGCGATCCTCGGGGTCGTCTTCGTGTACGTCTTGCTTCAGGGCGGCCGGGCGGCCTGTCGCTACGTTCTCGGCGCACTCCCGGGCATCGCGCTCCTCGGCGCGTACGACTGGGCGGCGTTCGGCGCGCCGTGGAGACCGTCGTACCACTACATCCACAACCGCTACGCGAGCCAGCAGGCGCAGGGCCTGCTCGGTATCCACCTGCCGACCGTCCACGGGGTCGGGCAGGTGTTCCTCGGCGACCGCGGCCTGCTGCTCGCGTCGCCTGTCCTCGTGGCGGCCGCCGCGGGACTCGTCCTCGTCTGGCGCCAGGGGTATCGGGCCGAGGCGGCCGTCTGCGGGTTCGTCGCCGCGGGATTCACGATCGCGAACTGCGGCTACTTCCTGCCCTACGGCGGCGGCTCTCCGGGGCCGCGCTTCCTCGTGCCGTGCCTCCCGTTCCTGGCCGTCGGGCTCGGTCCCGCTTTCGCGAGGCGCCGGGTGGCGGTGTCGGTGCTCGCGGGGGCGTCGATCATCGCGTCGACGGCGATCGCGATGACCTGGGACGTGACGGGGATCCACTACCGCGAGACGGTCTGGGGCGAGGTCGGACGCGTCGTGACCGAGCAAGGCCGGTCGCTCCTGATGCACGACGCCTCGAAGAACGTGCTCGCCTGGGGCGTCAACCGCCTCGTCGGCACCGCCATCAGTTGCGCGCTGGCCGCAACCGCCGCGGTGATCGCAGCCCGCCGGGTGCGGCCCCGCCCGGCGCCCGCGAGCAACTGACGCGCCCTCGTCCCGGATCGCCGCCATGGACGGCGTAATGGCTTTATGGGTCGCCAGCGATACAATGCTCGTGTGAGCTCCACCGTTCAGACGTCCACGAGGCTCGACTCCTGGATCGCGTTCCTGCGGTCACACTCGGCGATCACGCGGCAGCTCAACGCGGATCTGCTCGCGGCGCACGGCCTGACGTTGAACGACTACGAGGTTCTCCTGCACCTGTCGAGGGCGGAGTACCAGATGATGCGCCGCGTCGACCTCGCCGAGAGCGTCGTGCTCACGGCCTCCGGCATCACACGGTTGCTCGACGGGCTCGAGCAGGCCGGCTTCGTCGAGAAGCACTCCTGCGCGACGGACGCGCGCGTCTCGTATGCGAAGGTGACCGACGCCGGTATCCGCAAGCTTCGCGCCGCGTCGACCACGCATCTCCAGGGCATCGACGATCTCTTCGTCGGGCGCTTCACGGAATCCGAGCTCGAATCCCTCGCCGCACTCCTCGGCCGGCTCCCGTTGCGCGGCAAGGACTGCGACGGCGGCGAGCGCGCCTGTGGCGCGTAGATCCGTCCGGCCTGTCTACTGGAGGCCGAGCTACCCGACCCGCTCGATGCGCGAGCACGCCTGGGCGAAGCGCGCGGTCGAGCGGGAGCACGCGCTCACGTCGACCCGAGGCCCGTCCCTCTGGGCGCGGGTGGCGGCACGACTGCGCCGCGGCACGGTTGCCTAGCCGGACCGCAGGCTGACGGCGCCGCTCCGTAGCCGCCGTCCCTGAGCGGCCTCGGTCGTAGACTGCGCCGGTGACGCGCGGGCGCGAGCTGCCGAAAGCATGGCGGCCGCTGCCGCTCCTCGGGCTGTGGCTCCTTGCCGGAGTCGCGCTGTCGGCCGTCACCGGGCACGTCCGCGACTGGTTCGACATGACCGACGAGCTGCGGTACGAGCGCCTCGCGATCTCGATCGCCCGCTCGCACTCGCTCGTGCCGCGCATCCACGGCGTCGACGTCCAGAGCTTCTCGCAGCTCTACCCGCTCCTGATCGCGCCGATCTTCGCGCACGGCACCGCGCCGCACGACGTCCACGCAGCGCACGTGCTGAACGCGTGGATCATGACGTCCGCCTGCATCCCGGCCTACCTGCTCGCACGGCGCGTGCTGGCACGGCGGTGGTCGTACCTCGTCGCGCTGCTGTCGGTCCTGATGCCCTGGATCATCTACTCGACGATGCTGATGACGGAGGTCGCCGCCTACCCGGCGTTCCTCTGGGGGCTCTACGCGATCCATCGCACGACGGTGCGGCCGTCGGTGCGGGCCGACGTCATCGCGCTGCTCGGGCTCGCCCTGGCGTTCTCCGGGCGGACCGAGCTCCTCGTGCTCGTCTTCGTGCCGCCGCCGGCGATCGCCGCGTACGAGATCGGCCGCGCGACCGGGAGCGACCGGGTTGCCCGCCTGAAGGCAGGCCTGGGGAACGCGGTCTCCGCCCACCGGCTGCTGTCGGCGACCTACGTCGTGCTCGTCGTCGCCGGGATCGCAGCCGATCTCGCCGGGAAGCTCTCCGGCGTCGTCGGTGTCTACGGGGTCTACGCCCAGAACAACACGCTGTTTCCCGCGGGCATGATCGGATCGCTCGCGACGCACGTCGCCGTGCTCGCAATGGGGCTCGGTGTGCTGCCGTTCCTCCTCGGCGCGGCGTGGCTTCTCGCCGGCATCGCCCGGCCCGACGGGTCGGCCGAGCGCCATGCGCTCGCCTGCACGTCCGGGTTCGCGATGCTGGCCGTGATCTTCCAGGGGACGAACTTCGACGTCCGCTACACCGGGTTCGTCCACGACCGGTTCCTGCTCTACCTGACCCCGCCGATCCTGATCGCCATGTGCTGCGCCCTGGAGGCGCCCCGCAGGCTCCGCTTCGCCCTCGGCTTCGTCACGGCGGTCGCGATCTGCGGCTTCGCCACGGGCTCGTTCCCGATGTTCACGTGGAAGCAGTTCCCGACGTTGACCCAGGACTCGCCGATGTCCGGGATCCTGCGCGCGATCGTGAACGTCGTCGGTTCGCTCACCGCGGCCCGCGTGTCCCTCGCGATCGCGACCGGCGTCCTCGCGGTCGGCTTCGCCCTCCTCGCCCTCCGAGTCCGGCCGGCGCGACTGGCCCCGGCAGTGGCCGCGTTCGCGGTGCTGACGATGTCGGTCGTCACCGTCGAGACGTTCTCCCACTTCTTCCGCGTCAACGGCTGGTCGGGGCGCCCCGTGACCTCGTCGCAGGTCGACGCCTTCGACTGGATCGACCAGGCGGCGGGCCCCCGGGCGAGTGTGGCCGAGATCCCCTATCTCGTCTCGAGCGACTACTTCATCAGCGAGGGAACGTGGCGAGACCTCGAGTTCTGGAACAAGTCCGTCGTGCGCGACGTGCTCGATCCCGGCGGCGACGCCTACGCCTACACGGGGATCTGGTTTCCGAAGCTCGACCTCAGCCTCGATCCGACGACCGGCCGCGCGAACATGTCGCCGACGTCGCTCATCGCGGTCAGCGACAAGGACACGCGGTTCCAGCTCGCCGGCGAGGGGATCGGCTCGTCGGGCGACATCAGGCTCGTCCGGGCGGCGATGCCTTGGCGCGCGCAGTGGATCTCGTTCGGCCTCTACGACGACGGCTGGACGAAGCCGGGTGTGACCGCCAGGTTCCGGATCTTCCCCTCACCCGGTCAGACCCATGCCGAGATCCGGGTGTTCGCGTTCGCGGTGCACCCGGCGGACGGGGTGACGAGCCAGCCGGTGCACCTCGTGTCGAACCTTGCCCGGTGGAGCGGGAACGCCTCGGACACCGGCACGATCGTCTCGCAGCTGAAGGTGTGCGTTCCCGCGAGCGGCTACACCGAGATTCGCGTCTCGACGCCGAGGTCGGTGGAGATCCCCGTCGAGCAGTCGGAGCCCTCGACCCAGTCGAGGCGGGGCGGCGTGTTCTTCGGCGAGACGGCACTCGCCGACGAGGTGGACGGCCGATGCGGCTCCTGAACCGCCGGGTGATCGGCGTCGCGCTCGCGGTCGTCGTCTTCCTCTGGTCGTGGACATTCCTCGATCACTGGTTCTACGCGAAGAACCAGATCTCCGACATCGCCGTCTACCAGCAGTACGGCGTCGGGATGCACGACGGCCACGTTCCGTACCGGGACTTCGCCGTGGACTACCCGCCGGCCTCGCTGCCGGTCTTCGTGCTGCCGACGTTCGGGGCGAAGACGACGGAGCTCGACGGCTCGGTCGAGCTCGGGAACTACGGCCGCTGGTTCGCACGACTGATGGGTGCATGCGGCCTCGCCCTGCTCGTGTTCGTGATGCTCGCGCGTCCGCCAAGCCGGGCGGTGTGGCTCGTCGCGGTCTCACCGCTCGTCGTCGGCCAGCTGATGGCCGACCGCTTCGACCTGTGGCCGGCGGCGCTCGTCGCGGCTGCCGTCGCTGCCTTCGTCCGCGACCGCCACCGCCTCGGGTACCTCGCGCTTGCGGTTGCGTTCTCGGCCAAGCTCTTCCCCGCGGTGCTGCTGCCGCTGGCTGCGATCTGGACGTTCCGGCGCCATGGACGCGCCGAGCTCACGCGCGGCCTCGCGATCTTCGCGGCTGCCGCGGCGGCGATCTTCGTCCCGTTCGCGGTGCTCGCGCCGCATGGGGTGTGGGAGACGATCTGGGGGCAGGCAGAGAGGCCGATCCAGATCGAGAGCCTCGCGGGCTCGTACCTGACGACGTTCGCGAACCCGAGCGTGATCTTC
>DASZLW010000118.1:0-4130 GCA_035552175.1 Gaiellaceae bacterium
TGTCGCGGGCGGCGGCGGCAGCATCGGGCTGATCCTCGGCGGCGTCCTCACCAACTTCCTCTCGTGGCGGTGGGGCCTCTTCGTCAACGTGCCGGTGGGAATCGTCGTGATGGTCGCCGCGCCGCGCTCGCTGCCCGAGACCGAGCGCCGGTCCGGGCACTTCGACCTCCGCGGCGCGATCGCCTCGACGCTCGGGATGAGCGCGCTCGTCTACGGGATCGTCCGCTCCGCGACCGCGGGCTGGGGCGACGGCCTCACCCTCGCCTCGCTCGTCGGCGGCGGCGTCTTGCTCGCGCTCTTCGTGGTGAACGAACGGCGCGCCGCCCAGCCCATCACCCCGCTCCGGCTGTTCCGGAGCCGCGAGCGCTCCGGCGCCTACGCCGCCCGCGTCCTCTTCGTCGGTGCGATGTTCGGGATGTTCTTCTTCCTGACGCAATATCTCCAGGGCGTCGACGGCTACGGGCCGCTCGAGGCCGGGGCCGCGTTCCTGCCGCTGAGCGGCGTGATGTTCGCGATGGTGTTCGTCGTCCCGAAGCTGGTCGCGCGGTTCGGCAACGGCCGCCTGCTGGCTGGCGGGGTGGCGGCGGCGCTCGTCGGGATGGCCTGGATGAGCCAGCTTTCGGACCACACGCCGTATCTGACGGGGATCGCGATCCCGATGGTGATCCTGGGGATCGGCGCCGGAGCCGCGTTCACGCCGCTCACGGCGTCAGGTGTCGCGGGAGTCTCGCCCGAGGACGCGGGCGCTGCTTCAGGGCTCGTGAACGTCGCGCACCAGCTCGGGGGTTCCCTGGGGCTGGGGGTGCTCGTCACCGTCTTCGCCTCGGCCGATCCGGCCGGCCTCGACGCCCGCGCCCTCCTCGCCCACCGGATCGGCACCGCGCTCACGGCCGGCACCGCGATGCTCTCGGTCGCCCTCATCCTCGTCCTCGTCCTCCTGCGGCCACGGGAGGCCGAGCTCGTCTTCGCGCCTGCCCCGGCGGAGGAGATCGAGCTGGCCGAGGCTGCGTAGGCGGGAGATCGCGACTCCCGCCAGGCAGATCGCTCCGCCGGCGTACGCGAGCGCCGGCGGAGCCTGGCCGAGGATCGCCCACCCGAGGAGGATCGAGATCGCGGGGACGGCATAGGTGGCGGCGCCGAGCCGGCCGGCGCTCGTGCGCGCGAGGGCGTAGGCCCACGTCGTGAACGCGATCGAGGTCGGGAAGAGACCGAGGTAGGCGACCCAGGCGATGCTCCGTCCGGGGACGTGCGCGGTCTCGCGGACGAGATCCGGCCCGAACGGGAGGCATGCGAGGGCCCCGACCACGCAACAGAGGAAGGTCGTCTGGAGTGGGCTGACGCCGCGGAGCACGATCTTCTGCGCAACGACCCCGCCCGCGTACGCCGCGGCCGCGAGGACGCAGAGCAGCGGGCCGCGTCCGAGAGAGACTCCCGACTGCGCGGTCGCGAGCCCGATCACGACGGCGCCCGCGAACGCCACTCCGCATCCGGCAAGGAGAGTTCGCGGGAAGCCTTCGCCGAGCAGGATCCCCGCGAGCAGCGCGACGAAGATCGGCCCGACGTTGACGAGCATCGAGGCGGTGCCGGCGTCGACGTGATGTTCGGCCGCGTTGAGCATCACGTTGTAGGCGGCGAACCAGAGCAGCCCGCAGACGACGATCAGCGGCAGGTCGCGGCGCTTCGGCAGCGGCTCGCGCCGGAGGAGCACGAGCGTCCCGAGAGCGAGGCAGCCGACGACGAGCCGGCCGAGCGCAAGCGGGCCGGCGTCGAAGTGAGTGTCCGCCGAGCGGATGCCGACGAAGGCCGATGCCCAGAGGAACACAGTCACCGCAGCCGCAGCGGCGGTCGTCCAGCGTGCGGCGCCTGCGTTCATACTCCATGTATGTCAGCTAGGCGCTTCGGTGTGAGACGAAGTGTTCGTGCGCGATAGTGGAGCGGTGACCGGCAAGGCGTCAACCGCGGCGGTGGCGGCCCTGATCGCAGAGCCGGCGCGGGCGACGATGCTCGACGCCCTCATGGCCGGGGGCGAGCTCCGGGCGAGCGAGCTCGCGCGACGGGCAGACGTTGCACCGAGCACCGCGAGCGAGCACCTCAGCCGGCTTCTCGAAGGCGGGCTCGTCGTGTGCGAGGCACATGGGCGCGAGCGGCGCTTCCGCCTCGCCTCGCGCACCGTCGCCGATGCGCTCGAAGCGCTCGCACTGATCGCGCCGCCCGAGGAGATCCGCTCGCTTCGCGCCTCCGATCTGGCCACGGCGCTTCGCCGCGCACGGACCTGTTACGACCACCTCGCGGGTGAGCTCGGCGTCGGATTGACCGAGGCACTGGTCGCCCAGCGGCTCCTCATGCCGGCCGACGGCGCGTACTCGTTGTCGCGGCGCGGCGAGCTGCGACTCGCCGAGCTCGGCATCGACCTCGAGGCCGCACGGACGCAGCGACGGGTGTTCGCCCGGGCCTGTCTGGACTGGAGCGAACGCCGGCCCCACCTCGCCGGTGCGCTGGGCGCAGCCCTCGCGGACGCCGTGATCGCGCACGGGTGGATGGCACGACGGCCGAACGACCGGGCGCTGACGGTGACGACCGCCGGCGAGGCCGCGCTCCGGGAGCTCGGGGTCGCCGTCAGCTGACGACGATCACGTCGGACTTGGCCCCGGCGGGAGCGGCGACGAGCCATCGTCCGGCGGTCAGATCGATCGACACGGTCCGCCTCCCCCGGTAGCGGATCGTCGTGAGCGGCTTTGCGCGATGCCCGGTCTTCGTCAGCGAGAAGCCGACGGCCGAGCTCGAGTCGCTGATGGCCACCCGGTAGCGGCCGGGGCGAAGTGCGGCCGCTCTCTTGCCGCCGAACGAGACCGAGACCTTCCCCGCGGCGCTCACCGTTCCCGAGAGGACGCCCCGGAACGGCACCACATCCGAGCCGACGAGATCCTGCGAGGCGGCAGGCTTGCCCGAGTGCGGCGATACCGCGACTCCGGGTGCCGTTCCGAGCACGTCGCTCGAGGTGACGAAGGTGTGCGTCACGCCCGAGATCGCATCGTCTGTCCAGCCGTAGGACGAGCTCGGAAGGAACGTGACGGTCGCCGTGTCGAACGAGATCCCGCCCTCGTTGAGGTTCGAGAGGACGTTGACGCCCGGCCCCGTGAGCTGGAAGTACGGCAGGCCGGTCGGCGGATTCAGCGGGCCCGTGAGCTCGATCGTGTAGAAGCCGGCCGGGATCACGGTCGGTGCGCCGGCGGTCGATCCGACCGTCGCGCCGTCAGGGAGGGTGACCGCGATCGTGTCGTTTGCCGAGAACGCGACCTCGAGCGAGAGGCTCACGGCACGGGCGCCCTGCGCTTTCGGCAGTGCGAGCAGCGCCGCGACGAGCGCCGCTGCGACGACGACCCCCCGCACAGGCCCGAGCCTTTCGAATGCCCCCACGACGCGCAGGGTACCGCCGTCTTCGCGGGGCCCCAAGCTGCTCGCGTCAAGCGGCCGAGCGGTCGCCGAGCCAGAATCGCGGCCCGGGCCCCGCAGGCGCGACCCGGTCGCCCGGGTTCGCAAGGCCGCAGCGATCGAGCGAGAGGCAGCCACAGCCGATGCACTCTGTGAGCCCCGTCCGGAGCCGCTCGAGCTCGGCGATCCGCTCATCGATGCGCGCGGTCCATGTCGCCGAGAGGCGTGACCACTCGCGTCGCCGGGGAGCGGCGTCCGCGCCGAGCTTCGCGAGCTCGGCTCCGATCTCGTCGAGTGTGAGCCCGACCCGCTGGGCGAAGACGATGAAGGCGATCCGGCGCAGGACGGATCGCGGGTAGCGCCGATGAGTGCCGGCGTTCCGCTCGGAGAGGAGCAGTCCCCGCTCCTCGTAGTACCGGAGCGCGGAGGCGGCGACGCCGCTCCGCTTCGACGCCTGGCTGATCGTGAGGAGCTCGGACATGCCAGTCACGGTAGCCCGATCCGGGCTTGACTTCAAGTTAACTTGAACTTGTAGCTTGGGCCGCGTCCATCAAGGAGGAGAGATGCAGATCCAACGAACAGCCATCGTCACCGGAGCCTCACGCGGGCTCGGGCTCGCACTTGTCAGCGCGCTCTCGAGCCGGGGATGGCGAACGGTGGTCGACGCGCGCGGAGCCTTGGCGCTCGAGCGCGCCGTG
>DASZLW010000119.1:0-11939 GCA_035552175.1 Gaiellaceae bacterium
GCGCCGACCTCGGCGGGCACCTACCAGTGGATCGCGACCTACTCGGGCGACGGTGCGAACAACGGCGTCACCGATCCGTGCGGTGCCGCGAACGAGTCCGTCACGGTCACTGCCCCGGTCGGCCCGACGCTCGGCGTGAGCACGACGAGCGTCCCGCGCGGCACGAGCATCACGGTCACGTGGAGCGGCGTCGCGTCCCCGTCCAGGAACGACCTGATCGGCGTGTTCGTGCCCGGCACCCCGAACACGGCCTCCCTGTCCTTCATCTACGACTCGACGTGTACGACGTCGTCCAAGCCGCCGGCGCGGGCGTCGGGAAGCTGCTCGTTCACGATGCCCTCGACCCCAGGCACCTACGAGCTGCGACTGCTCGGGGGCAAGGGCTCGACGCTCCTCGCGACCTCGCCGAGCGTCACCACGACCTGATCCTGCCGGCGGATCATGGGCCCGCGCAGGACGGCGGGTACTGCTCGAGGTGGTACAGGTAGACGCCTCCGACGACGTGGGGCGCCGCGATCTGGTCGACCGCACCGGCCCAGAGATTCGCCTGCCTTCCGTCGAGCACGATGCTCGTCACGTTCTTTCCGGCCAGGAACGTCCGGAGAATGCCCGCCGCGCCTGGATCGAGCGGAAGCCCGCCCGCCACCGGATCGACCGACGGCGGCTGGAAGAACGCGCTCGGGATGTCGGGGCCGATGTCACCGGCCGCCATGTCGAATCTGAACCCGCTGTCGACCTGCCAGAGCAGTGCCGCGCCGCCTCGAGTCGGGAACGGCAACACCGTCTCGCCCGGATCGATGCACGAGCGGTAGATCGAGTCCGTGAAGAACGGGGGCACGTGATAGGTCGTCGAGAAGCCCTCGTACACCGGATTCGGAAGGACGGCGAGCGCGGCAAGCGCCGGGAGTGCGTACCGACGAAGGGGGCCGTGGTGCTCGGCCGCCCAGAGCGCGACGACGACCGCCACCGTCAGCGCCACGTAGACGACGAAGCGGTCGGTGAGCACGTTGTCGACGACGGGCAGTGAACGGACGAGGGCCCAGGGGAGCGGCAGGACAGCGTGCCCGTCGACCGTAAGCCGTGCACCGAGAGCCGCGATCACGCCCATTGCGAGAGATCCGAGCAGGAAGCGTCCGGCGGGCGTCCTCCACCGCTCGCGGGCGTACCACCCGAGGATCAGGAGCGACGGGATCCCGAGATACCCGCCCTCCTCGGGCTCGTTTGCGAGGAAGTGCCGCGAGACGCCCGTCAGCAGGTCGCCACCCGCGAGGGTCGTCTTCACCGGCACGACGAAGTTCACGAGGTCGGAATCGAAGTTGTCGGGCCCCGAGTAGAACGGCCCGCGCGCCCCGCCCGAGATCAGGTAGTAGAGGAAGGGCGACGTGAGGAGCGCCGCGAGGCCGCAGGCGCCGAGAAGTGGAGCGACGAGGGCCCTGAGGCGCGCGCGCCGAACGGGCGCAGTCACTGCAGCGAGCCCGACTCCGACGACGATCGCGAGCCCCAGGGTGAAGGCGACCTCCGTGGAGAAGAGGACCTGGAGCGCGAGCTCGACTCCGAGCCGGAGAACGACACCGCGACCGCCGAGCTCACCGTCCAGGAAACGCAGGATCGTGAGCGCGACCACTGGAAGCAGGAAGACCGAGCCGAGGTTGAGGTGACCTCCGTAGCCGTCCTGCGCGATGAGGTAGCTCGAGAAGCCGAAGAGGAACCCGCCGACGAGGGACGGCCAGAGACTCCGCGTCAGGTAGCGGCAGAGCCTGAATGCCGTCCACGCCGCGAGCGCGGGCATGAGCACCGCCGCGACGTCGTAGGCGAGGATCGGGCCCGCGAGCACCGTGAGCGGCGCAAAGAGGAGCGCGAGCCCCGGGACGGTCGTGGACCACGTCAGGTTGACGCCGATGGGCGCCCAGATCGCGTGCGTGACGAACGGGTTCTGACCGTGGGCGATCGCGTGCGGCCACCACGCCAGCGACCAGATGAAGATCTGGGGGTCGTAGCCGAAGCCGATGAACTGCGTGCTCCCCCGCACGAGCGGCTGGACGCCGAGGAGCAGGAACGCGACGACCGAGTAGCCTGCGAGCGCCGCGAGGCTCGTCCACCGCGAGCGGGAGACGGGGACGGTTCCCAGCACGAGCGGCGATCCTACAAGCGTCTGCCGGGCCGCTCGGTCGCTGACGTTCCGATCCGTGAAAACGCGCGGCTGTGCCGTCGCCGCTGTCGCCGGAGTGGTGAACGTCTGGCCGCGTAGTAGAATGTGAAGCCGTGTCGTCGGTGGTTGCAGCTGGGCGGCGCATATTGCCGCGTGGATGGGCGGACCTTGGCCGTCAGGTCGCCATCTGGCTCGGCTTTGCGCTGCTCTATCAGGTCGCGCGCGGGATCGCGGATCACGGCTCCTCGGCGCGCGCGGTCGCCAACGGCCTGCGCGTCGTCAACTTCGAGACACATCTCACCCACCGGCTCTACGAGCTGACCTTCGAGCAGTTCGTCGACCAGCGGCACTGGCTCGCGAAGCTCGTCTCGTGGACGTACTGGAACTCCGAGTTCACGGTCGTCGGGCTCGCGCTCCTCTGGATCTACATCCGCCACACCGACAAGTTCCTCAGGTTCCGGAACTCGATCCTGCTCGCGAACGCGCTCGGCCTGATCGGCTATGTCGCGATGCCGATGGCGCCGCCCCGGCTCCTCGGGGTCGGGTTCGCGAACAACCACACCGATGGCGTGATCCAGCTCGTCGCGAACCCGTACGCGGCGATGCCGAGCCTGCACGCTTGCGACTCGCTGATCGTCGGGATCGTGCTCGCGAGCAGCGTGCGTCACTGGTGGGCGAGAGCGTTCTGGATCGCCTGGCCTGCCTGGGTGTGGTTCGCGGTGATGGCGAGCGGCAACCACTTCTGGCTCGACTGCATCGCCGGCGTCGGCGTCGCGATCATCGCGATGCTGACGATCTACAAAGGCAAGGCCGTGCTGCGCCACCTCGTCGGCACGGACGCCGAACCCCTCCAGACCACCTCCTAGCCGTACGCCCCTCGTCACCGAGCGCACTCGTGCAGCCGATCCGCGCGGCCGGCTCGATGGGCGCCGGTTCGCCCTCACGGGCGCGCCGGAGCCGCTGGTACGGTCCCTGCCCGTGAGCAAGGGCGCCGCCGCGATCAAGCAGGGTTACACGGCCGGCGCCCGCTCGCTGGCCGCGAGGTCCATCGGCGGCCTCGCCCGCACCCGGATCACGCCGAACCACCTCACGACCTGCGGAGTCTCGCTCTGCGCGATCTCGGCGGTCGTCGTGTTCTTCGAGAACCGCGACAGGCTGCTCTTCTACTGGCTCGGCGCGGCGATCTTCGTCGCCGGTTCGATCCTCGACATCCTCGACGGCGCGCTCGCGCGTGCGGGCGGGAAGTCGACGCCCTTCGGAGCGTTCCTCGACTCGACCACGGACCGGGTCAGCGAGGGCTTCATGCTTGCCGTGATCGCCTACATCTTCGCCCGCTCGAATCACGACGCCTTCGTGATCGTCGCGGTGGCCGCCGTCGCGGGCTCGTTCCTCGTCTCCTATACCCGCGCGCGCGCCGAGGCGCTCGGCCTCAAGGGCGACGTCGGGATCGGTTCTCGCGCCGAGCGGGTCGTCGTGATCACGGCCGGGCTCGTCCTTGCCCCCTGGGGCGTACTGCCATGGGCGATCGCTCTCCTGACCGCGACCGCATGGGTCACCGTGCTCCAGCGGATCCTCTCGGTTCGCAGGCAGCTTGCCGGCGCGAACCAGGATTGACCCGAAGGGTCGACCGCGGAGGCTCGACGGCAGACGGTCGACGACGGACGGTTGACGGCGTCCGCCCGATAGCACCTATCTGCTATCAATGAGGTGATGGCTGAGCTTCGCAGTGACGTCCTCGTCCGGATGCCGGTCGACCTCAAGCGGCGGCTCGCCGACGAGGTGGCCGCGCGGAAGGCGAGCCTGAACGACGTCGCGGTCTCGATCCTCGCCTCCCGGTTCGGCGTCACGTTCGTGCCGTCCGGCCGCCGCGGCGCACCACCGCGCCCCGCGGGTGACGTGCTCCTCCGCATGCCGCGCGAGCTGAAGGACCGGCTCGCACGTCGCGCGGGCGAGCGCAGGAAGTCCACACACGACCTCATCGTCGAGACCCTCGCCGAGGGCCTCGATCCGCAGCGAAAGGAAACGATGTCAGCACGCAACGGGAAGAGCAACACGAACGGCGCGGGCCGGGCCGACGGGAAGGTGCGCGTCGCGATCGTCGGTGTGGGCAACTGCGCCAACTCGCTGCTCCAGGGGACCGAGTACTACAAGGACGCGGACGACGACAAGTTCGTCCCCGGCCTGATGCACGTCAACCTGGGCGGCTATCACATCAGCGATATCGAGTTCGTCGCCGCGTTCGACGTCGTGAAGGGCAAGGTCGGGGTCGACCTGTCCGAGGCGATCTGGGCGCATCCGAACGACACGATCAAGTTCGCAGACGTCCCGAAGACCGGCGTCACCGTCTCGCGCGGGATGACCCACGACGGCATCGGCAAGTACCTGTCGGAGGTCGTCGAGAAGGCGCCCGGCGAGACCGACGACGTCGTCGGGATCCTCCGTGAACGCAACGTCGACGTGGTCGTCAACTACCTCCCGGTCGGCTCGGAGACGGCGACCAAGTGGTACGCGGAGCAGGTGCTCGCAGCGGGCTGCGCGATGGTCAACTGCATGCCGGTCTTCATCGCCCGCGAGCCGTACTGGCAGCGCCGATTCGAGCAGGCGGGCGTGCCGATCATCGGCGACGACATCAAGTCCCAGGTCGGCGCGACGATCACGCACCGTGTCCTCACCTCTTTGTTCCGCGAGCGCGGCGTGCACCTCGACAAGACGATGCAGCTGAACGTCGGCGGCAACTCGGACTTCCTCAACATGCTCGAGCGCGAGCGGCTCGAGTCGAAGAAGATCTCGAAGACGAACGCCGTCACCTCGATGCTCGACTACGACCTCGGCCCGGGGAACGTCCACGTCGGCCCGTCCGACTACGTGCCGTGGCTCACCGACCGCAAGTGGGCGTACATCCGCATGGAGGGCTCCTCCTTCGGCGACGTCCCGCTGAACGTGGAGCTCAAGCTCGAGGTGTGGGACTCGCCGAACTCGGCCGGGATCGTGATCGACGCCGTCCGCCTCGCAAAGCTCGCGCTCGACAACGGGATCGCCGGTGCCCTCGAGGGCCCGAGCGCCTACCTGATGAAGTCGCCGCCGAAGCAGATCGTCGACGACGACGCCTACGAGCAGTCCGAGCAGTTCATCGAGCGCAACAAGCGCAAGACGGCTTCGCCCAAGGCGCCCGTCAACGCCTAGAGATGCGCCCGGATGGGGCCGGCGGCGAGGAAGCTCTCGCGCCGGCCCCTCCCGCCTGCGCGAGCAGGACTGCGAGCCGGGTACTGGGATAGGGTCGGGGCGGTGCGGTCCCCGCCGACGACGGTTCCCTGGGCGCGCCCCCGACACGAGCTGCCGACACTCGTCCTCGTCGCGATTGCGTCGCTCGTCGTCGTAAGCCCGACGGGATGGGAAGACATCTCGCGGATGTGCCTGACGCGCTCGCTCGTCCACGGGCACCTCTCGGCGACGCCGTGCCTCAGCCCGATCGGGGACTGGTCGAGCCACGGGGGCCGGCTCTACACGAACACCGCGCCGGGGCTCTCCGTCCTTGCCGTGCCGGCGGCTGAGGCGGTTCGCCTGAGCGTCCCGGCGGACGGCACCGTCGACCTGAAGCTCTGGGCCGTCCGCCTCGCGACGAACGGCATCGCGCTCCTCCTCCTCGCCTTCCTGCTCGGCCGGATCGCGGAGGGGCTCGCCGCCGGCTCAGGCGCCCTGGTGGCGGTCACGTTCGCCCTCGGGACGATCGCCTCGGGCGTTGCCCCGTCGAGCTTCGGCCACCTCACCGCCGCGGGATTCGCCTTCGGTTCGTTCGTGCTCGCGTGGGCCCGGCGGCCCGGGCTCGCGGGCCTCGTTGCAGGGCTCGGCATCGCGGTCGAGTACCAGACCGGCCTGATCGCGCTCGCGGTCGGCGCATACGCCCTGCTCTCCGGGCGTCGGGCCGCAGCTGCCTTCGCGAGCGGAATGGTGCCGGGGCTGTCGCTGCTCGGTGCCTACGACTGGGCGGCGTTCGGGTCGCCGTTCCACCTCTCCTACCGCTACGACCCTGCCCAGTCGCAGGCCGGCCTCTTCGGCGTCCGGCTCCCGTCGCTCCACGGGATCGAGCAGGTCTTCGTCGGCAACCGGGGGTTGCTCGTCGACTCGCCCGTCCTGATCGCCGCGGCGGCGGGGCTCGTCCTCCTCGGGCGAAGCGGCTACCGCGCCGAGGCCGTGCTCTGCTCCGCCGTCACCTTCGCGTTCCTGTTCCTCGACGCGGGCTACTCGACGGCCTACGGCGGCGACTCACCCGGGCCGAGGTTCGTCGTCCCCGCGCTGCCGTTCCTCGCCCTCGGCCTCGTTCCTGCCTACGGCCGCCGGCGGCTCCTCACGACCGCTCTCGCGACCGCCTCGGTGATCGCCTCGACCGCCGTCCTCCTCACGTGGCCCTACGCGGTCAACGCGTCCGGGAACTACGGTGCGAGCGTCTGGAGCAAGCTGCCCTCGCTCGTCGTGCAGGGCTCGTCGTCTGAGCTCGCCGGCTGGTTCCAGACGACCGTGCTCGGCCGGATCGACATCGGCCGGATGGGCGGTGCGGCCGTGGTGGCCCTCGCGGCGTTCACCGCCCTCGGGATCGCCGTGCGAGATATGGCCGCGCGAGATACCCGGGGGACGGTGAGCGGCGCATGATCTCGTCCGGCCACTCGCGTCCGGCCGCCCTCCGGCTGGCGCGACCGCGCCACGAGCTGCTGCTGCTCGCGCTCGTCGCGGTCACGGCGCTGACGGTGATGCAGCCGTCGGGCGCTCAGGACATCTCGCGGCTCTGCGCCGGCCGCGCGATCGCGCACGGGCACCTCCACGCGGACAGCTGCCTCTCGGCGGGGAGCGACTTCGCCGCATTCGGCGGCCACCGCTACACCGACAAGGCCCCGGCGCTCTCGTTCTTCGCCGTTCCGGCCGTCGAGATCGTGCAGCTCCCCTCCGCGCTCGCCTGGCCGAAGGCGCCCACGGTCAGGTTGTGGGGGGTCCGGCTGTGGACGGGCGGCATCTTCCTGATCGCCTGCGCGCTCCTCGTCGGCCGCGTCGCCGAGGGGCTCGTCGCGGGCTCGGGCGGTGCGACCCTTGTCGTGTTCGCGACCGGGACGCTTGCCGGATCGCTCGCCGCCGTCGACTTCGACGAGGTGCCGGCGGCGACCCTCGGCTTCGCGGCGTTCGTCCTCGCCTGGCGCGGCAGGCCGGGCCTCGCCGGGCTCGTCGCGGGCGCGCTCGTGCTCGTCGAGTACCAGGCGGCCCTGGTCGTCGTCGCGGTCGGAGCCTACGCGGCGCTCGCCGGGGCTCGTGCGCTCGGCCGGTACGCGGCAGGCCTCGTTCCGGGCCTCGCGCTCCTCGGCCTCTACGACACGATCGCGTTCGGCTCACCGCTCCATCTGTCGTACCGGTATGTCGGAGCGCAGTTCGCTGCACAGCAGGCGAGCGGGTTCTTCGGGATCCATGCCCCGCGTGGGCATGCCGTCGAGGCCGTGCTCGTAGGGAGCCGCGGCCTCCTCGTCGACGCGCCCATCCTCGCTCTCGCGGCCTTCGGGCTGCTGCTGCTCGCGCGCCGCGGACACCGCGCCGAGGCGGCCCTCTGCACCGTCGTGACGATCGGCTACCTGGTGCTCGAGTTCGGCTACTTCGACCCTTTTGGCGGCGATGCGCCGGGGCCGCGGTTCTTCGCCCCCGCTCTGCCCTTCCTGGCACTCGGCCTGGCGCCGGTGTTCACCCGCTTCCGACCGGCGGCGGCCGCGCTCGCCCTGCTCTCGGTGATCTCGTCGACCGCCGTCCTGCTCACCTGGTTCGGAGCCGCGAACACGGCCGGTCACTACCGGTGGAGCGTCTGGCGGGAGCTCTTGCTGCTCCCGGTGCACGGGGCCTCGTCGGAGCTTGCCGGGTGGGCGCCGAAGAGCATCCTCGGGGAGCTCGGGCTCGGCCCGCTCGGCGCAATGGCCGTCGTGTTCGCGGCGGCGCTCGCCGCGCTCACGCTCGCACTGCGGGATGTCCGGGCGCGGGGGTGATGTACGCCTCGAACGGCTCGTCGACGAAGACAGGCTTGCAGGTCGTGGGGCAGTCGCCCGTCGTGCCGACCACGAGCACCCCGGGCGGATAGCTCTTCCCCTCGGGGAGCACCACGATCGACGAGCGCGGCCTCCCGGCGACCACGCCGAAGAAGAGCGTGTCGATGTAGCCGGCATGGAAGTCCCGCGAGGTGTAGACCGTGCCGCCGTGCGCGAAGGCCGCGGCGATCACCGGCTGCATCTGGGCCTCGAAGACGTCCTGACGGCCGGGGCCGTTCCGGTGGAACACGGTCTGCCAGTGGATCGCCTCGATCGCGAAGACGAGGAGGATCGCCCCGCCGAATGCGATGACCTGCGGCCGCGGCAGGGCCGCGAGCGCCTGTAGCGCCGGGATCGCGAGCAGGGGCAGGACGAGCGGGAGCACGATCAGGCGGAGGCTCTGCGTCGAGCCGATCGTGAGCGCCGCCGCCGCGGGGCTGACGACGAGCGCGTACACCACGAACCGCCACCAGGCGTCCGACCGCCGGCGGAGCAGCACGATCACGACGCCGGCGAGCGCGAGCCCGATCTCGACGAAGAAGAGGCTTCCGTCGCCCGGCACGTGGTGGCGCTCGACCGAGTCGCCGTGGACGGCCCAGTCCCAGAGGTTGATGTTCGCGAAATAGTGCCTCGGGAACCGCTCCACGATCCGCCACCAGGGAAGCCGGTGGAGCCACGTCACGGTCTCGTACCGCTCCGAGAGCGCGCCGGGGTGGCGCTCCCAGTAGACGCCGAACGGCACGAGGAGCACGGCGAAGAGACCCCAGAGCTCGGCGATTCGGCGGCGGCGGCCCCGCCCGAAGCAAAGGGCGACGCCGATCGCGAAGAGCGGCGCGAACACCCGGCCTGCCTGATAGGTGTAGAACATCGCGCCGAGGAGGAGCGCGAGGCCGACGGAGTGCCGGCGTCGCCAGAGCCTTCCTGCCGAAGCCGTGCCCGCCGCTCGATGGAGCGTGAGCAGGAACAGCGCGATCAACAACGGCTCGAGGGCCACCTCGAACACGAGCCGGCTGATCTCGAACAGGTACGGCGAGAGCCCCGCGAGGAGGCCGACGGCGAGCGCCAGCGCGCCTCGCCGCGTCACGGCGTACGCGAGGTAGGTGAGGGCGAGCACCGCCGCGAGCCCGAGCACGGCGCTGAGGTCGCGCGCGACATGGGCGCTCGGGCCGGTGACCGCGAACACTCCGGCGAGGAGGTAGACGTAGAGCGGGCTCTTGTAGTCGCCGAACGACCTGATGAAGAGCGGGAAACGGGCGCCGTACTCGTCCCGTCCGGACGACTCGAGCGTGTAGGCGTTGTAGGCGATCGCGGTCTCGTCGCGGTAGAACCCCGGCGGATTCTTCGGCGAGACGTTCAGGAAGACAATCGCGATCGCGAGCAGGCCGCCGATCGCGAGGAGCCGTTGCGGGGTGACGTGAGGCACTTTCACTCGCGGCGGCGAGTCTTGCAGTTGCTCCGGCCGCGCCTCACGCCGGGCCGTCGAGCGGAGCCTCGTGTACTACGCTGATTCGGTGCGAATCTGTCTCGTGACACCGTTTGCGTGGTCACAACCGCACGACGTCAACGAGCACGTCGCGGGGGTTGCCGCAGAGCTCCGCCGGCTCGGGCACTCGGTCACGGTGCTCGCTCCCTCGACCCGGGGGGCCGACCTGCTCGCGGGCCGCCGCGTGATCCAGGGCCACGCCCCCGCGCGGGATGTCGTGGCCGTGGGGCCGGCGGTCCCGATCTCACGGCGCTCCCAGATGGGCGTTCCGGTCGGCGTGCAGGCGAACCTCCGGCTCGCACTCGCGCGCGGCCGCTACGACGTCGTTCACGGCTTCGAGCCCGGGCTCCCGTCCCTGTCATACCTCGCGCTCCGCGACACGGACGCGCTCACCGTCGCGACGTTCTGCTCGACCGAACGGCTCGGCTACCCGCCGGCACGCTCGCAGCGCGAGAAGCTGCTCGGCCGGCTCGATGCGCTCGTCGCCCTCTCGGAGCCGATCCGGGGCGCCGCGAACGAGCGCTTCCCCGGCGATTACGAGCTTCTCTCCCCCGGCGTCTCGCCCGAGCTGTTCGAGCCGGTCGCGAAGCGGAACCGGATCGTGGTCGAGCTCCGCCCGAACGAGCGCGCGGGCCCGAGGTCGGTCCTGCACGCGCTCCGCGAGCTGCCCGGCTGGGAGATCGTCCTTCTGCGCACGAAGCCGCTCGTCAGCCGGCCGGCGATCCCGCGCGACCTCGCGGGACGCGTCAGCCTGCGGACGGCACGGGACGGTGCCGCCCGCGCCGCCCTGCTCACGAACGCGGCGATCTTCGTCCCCGGGGCCGGCGGGATGCCCCGCGTGCTGCTCGAGGCGCGAGCCGCGGGCTGCGCGATCGCGGCGCCTGCAGGGGTCGACCTTCAGCCGGAGCTCGCCGCGGCCGCAGTGGCGAGGCTCGTCGAGGACCCTGTGCTGCGGGCGGCCGAACAGGAGCAGGCTCGCACGATCGCCGAGGGGCAGTCCTTCGCCGACGTCGCGGCGCAGCTCGACACGCTGTACACCCGCCTCACGAAGCTGCGACGCGGCACGCCGAGGAAGCACTCCGACGATCCGCTCTCCGACCGGCCCTGGATCGTCGCCGACCTCCACATGCACACGTCCTGGTCGTTCGACTGCACCGTCGACCCGGCCGAGCTCGTCGACCATGCGGAAGCGGAAGGCCTGGGGGCGATCGCCGTCACGGACCACAACCTCTTCGGCGGCGCGCTCGAGGTTCTGGACGAGGCCCGAGACCGCGACCTCGTCGTGATCCCGGGCGAGGAGATCAAGACCGACGGGCAGGGCGAGGTGATCGGCCTCTTCCTCGAGCGCGAGATCCCTCGCGGCATGTCGTTCGGGGACACGATCGCGGCGATCCGCGAGCAGGACGGCCTCGTCTACCTCCCCCACCCCTTCGACCGGATGCACACGATTCCCGACGCGACGACGATCCACCGGCACGTCGCGGACATCGACGTGCTCGAGGTCTACAACGCGCGGCTGCTCTTCGACGCCCACAACGACGAGGCGCTCCGCTTCGCGCGGAAGTACGACCTGACGATGGGAGCCGGGTCGGACGCGCACGTCCTCCAGGGCGTCGGCACGGGCGCGCTCCGGATGCGCGCATTCCGCGACCCGGAGGAGTTCATGATCTCGCTCAGGAGCGCCGAGATCCTCCGCAGGCCGAAGTCGCTCGCCTACCTCCAGAGCCTGAAGTGGATGGCCCAGGTCAAGGAAAAGGTGCGCTAGCCGAGAAAGGATCCATGCGCCGTGTCAGCCGCCGTGACGACAGACGACATCTACAAGCGGTACCTCGACAAGGCGATCAAGGAGATCCTTCGCCTGGAGCACGAGGTCGCCGAAGCCGCCGCGGGCGCTCCCGTGGCGCAGCCGACCGGACACCCGCTCGGGACGATCTTCCTGCTCAAGTACGGGCCGCAGGCGCCCGAGCTCCAGGAGGGCGTGGCGTTCCACGGCCGCGCCGGTCATGCGCTGAAGAAGTCGCTCGAGCGCCTCACAGTCGATGCGGCCGAGGTCTTCGGCACGAACTGCGTCAAGTTCGCCGGGGCGGGCGACGAGACGTGCAGGGCGTGGCTCAGACGGGAGCTCCGGATCGTGCAGCCGAAGCTCGTCGTCGCGATGGGCGAGGACGCGCTCGACTTCCTGGTCTCGGCGGAGGTCCCTCTTTCCCGGCCGGTCACGGCTACGCTGGGCGAGCTTCAGCAGTTCAGTCCGACGATC
>DASZLW010000120.1:0-8664 GCA_035552175.1 Gaiellaceae bacterium
TACTACGACGCGCCCGGAGCGACCGTGACGATGACCTACAAGGTCATGGCGGGGAGGTCGATCGTCTACGCGCGCCAGGTGAAGTCGAGGATCTCGTCCGACGGCCGCGCGACGCTTCCGGTCGGTTTCAAGCCCATCAAGGGGAAGAGCTACACGATGGCCATCTACACGGGCGACAAGAACGGCCAGGTGGAACAGACCACGTACGCGCTCCTCCCGACGTCGTAGGCTCAGACATCGACGTGGGGCGACTCGACGGGAAGACGGCGATCGTCACCGGTGCCTCGAGCGGCATCGGGGCCGCGACAGCCCGGGCGCTCGCGGCCGAGGGAGCACGGATCGTCGGGGGCGCCCGCCGCGTCGAGCGCATCGAGGCGGATGTCGCCCTCGAGCTCGACGTGACCGATCCCGCGAGCTGCGACCGCTTCGTCGAGGCGGCCGGGCCGTCGGACATCCTCGTCAACGCCGCAGGCCTCGCCCTCGGCCGGGTGCCCGTGACCGAGTCGACCGAGGCGGACGAGGAGACCGTCATCGGCACGAACGTGAACGGCCTGATGCGGATGACGCGCCTCGTGCTCCAGCGCTCGCTGCAGGAGCCGGGCCACATCGTGAACATCGGCTCGATCGCAGGGCGCTGGGCCTACCCGCTCGGGTCGAGCTACATCGCGTCGAAGTTCGCCGTGCGCGGGTACACCCGGGCGTTGCGCGAGGATCTCCTCGGCCGGGACATCCGCGTGACGACCGTGGACTCGGGGCTCGTCGACACGGAGTTCTCGCTCGTCCGGTTCTACGGCGACGCCGAGAAGGCGAGGGCCGTGTACGAGGGAACCCGGCCCCTGTCAGGTGAGGATGTCGCGGAGGCGATCCGCTTCGCCGTCACGTGCCCGCCGCACATGGTCGTGGACGAGCTCGTGCTGATGTCGATCGATCAGGCAAACGGCTTCCGCATCAACCGGCGCGAACCCGGCTAGAGCCGGCGTGCGTCGGCGGCAAGGAGCACGAGCGCGGTCGCGGTGACGATCACGGCGGCCGACCCGACGAGCGTCGCCCGCGCCCCGATCGCGTTCGACACGGGGCCCGCGACGCCGAGGGCGATCGGGATGAAGATGACCGACCCGAACTCGTCCCACGCCGACACCCGGGAGAGCAGCCGGCGGGGGATCTCGCGCTGCAGCACGGTGTACCAGGCGACGCCGAACACCTCGAGAGAGGCCCCGCCGGCGAACGCGCACGCACCGATCGCGACCGCGGGCAGCGGCGGCGCGAGGGCCAGAAGCGGCAGGGCCATCGGGAACACGCAGAGCGTGCCGAGGAAGAGGAGCCGCCTCACCTTCAGCCGCAGCATCAGGAAGCCGCAGGCGACGAAGCCCACCGCCTGAGCGGTGAGGATCGCGCCCCACACCGCAGCCCCGCCGAGCCGGGCCTTCGCGATCGCCGGGCCGAGGACGTTCATCGATCCGCTCTGGACGGCGTTCACGAACGAGAACTGGATCACGATCGCCCAGAGCCAGGTGCGCGAGCGGAACGCATCCCAGCCCTCGCGAAGCTCGCGCAGGACGCTCGTGCGGGGCTCGCGATGGTCGACGAGCGGCCGCAGCGCGCCCAGGAACACGCTGCCCGCGTAGAACGTCAGCCCGTCGATGAGGATGGCATAGCCGGGGCCGGCCGACGCGACGAGGATCCCCGCTGCGGCCGTTGCGAAGATCGTCGTCCCGTTCTGGAAGAGCCGGAACATCGCGTTCGCGGGCTGGAGCAGGTGCTCGGGCACGGTCGCCGGAATGGACGCCTGTGCAGCGGGGGTGAAGAACGCCGCCGAGGTCCCGTTGCAGGCCGCGAGCGCCGCGAGCATCCAGATCTGGGCGTGGTGGGTGAGGAGAAAGGTCGCGGAGGTGCACTGCGAGGTGCCGCTGACCATGTTCGTCAGCACCATCACCCGCTGGCGCGGCAGCCGGTCGGCCCAGACGCCGCCGAGCAGAAGGAAGATCGCCCGGGGGCCCTGCTGGGCCGCGAGGACGTAGCCGACGTCGGACTTCGAGCCCGTCAGGTCGAGGATCGCGAAGGCCGTCGCGACGAGGGCCATCGACGTCCCGAAGTACGAGATCGTCCGGCCGGCGAGGAAGAGCCGGAACTCGCGTTCTGCGAGCGGCCCTCGTGGAGCTACGTGCCCCGGATCGGCGCGGGCGGGTCGCGCGGCTCTGTGTGAGGGACGAAGCTTGATGTCTCGACTTCAGCTCGATGTCCGGCGGGTCATTCTTCGCCGCGCTTGTCCCAGTAGCGCCGGAGTCCCTGCCAGGACTGGTCGTACGGCGCGATCGCCGCGTAGAGCTGGTCGTCGGCTCCGACGCCGCGACGGGCCTCCTGGGCGAACTCCTCCGGACCGAGGCCGGCGCGGACGAGCTCGCCCCACCGATCGAGCTCGGTGCCGAGACGGACGAGGTGCGCCGAGACGTCCGTGACCACGCCGAAGTGGATCAGGGCGAGCCGCTCGGGCTCCCGCACCTGGATCTCCGCGATCGTGCGGTACCAGGCCTCGAGATCGATGTCGGGCGGAGGGGCGACCGGAAAGACGTGCTCCGACGGCTGGATCCGGACGCCGCACGCGTCCCCCGCGAGCAGGATGCCGTCCCTGAAGTAACAGACGTGATGCGACGCGTGGCCCGGAGCCGGGAACACCTCCCAGCCGAGCGTCTCGCCGCTTGCGATCCGGACGTTCGCCTCCGGGATCGGTTCGAGCTCGCCCCAGAGGCGGTCGAAGTCGTCCCCGTAGAGCCTGCGGGCCGAGCGTTCGAGGCGTGACGGATCGACGAGATGCGGAGCGCCGATCTCCGAGACCCAGACCGTGAGCCCGGGGTGCTTCCGGACGATCGAGCCGGCGGCGCCCGCGTGATCCAGATGGATGTGCGAGAGGAGCAGATGCCGGACGTCCGTCAGGTCGAGCCCGCGTTCACGCAGGCGCGCCTCGAGCGCCGGGAGGGTCGTCGCCGGACCGCAGTCGTAGAGGGCGGGGCCGTCGGCTGTCTCGACCAGGTACACGCCGATCGCGCGGGGGAGGCCCAGGAAACCGAGATCGATCGGTTCGAGCACTGCTACGCGCGAAGGCGAGCGGGCGTGCCGACGAGGGCAGCTTCGAGGTCGGCGATCAGGTCGCCGGCGTCCTCGATCCCGACCGAGAGGCGAACGAGGTTCCGCGGGGCGGCAAACGGCGCGCTCGCGGTCGAGGCGTGCGTCATCCGCGCCGGATGCTCGATCAGGCTCTCGACGCCGCCGAGCGATTCGGCGAGTTGGAACAGCTTCGTGCGCGCCACGAGCGCGACGGCTTCCTCCTCGGAGGCGACAAGGAACGAGACCATGCCGCCGAAGTCGCGCATCTGCCGTGCCGCCACCTCGTGGCCGGGATGATCGGGGAGGCCGGGATAGAGGACGCGCTCGACCGCCGCGTGCTCCGAGAGGAAGCCCGCGACGGCATGGGCGTTCTCGCAATGGCGCGCCATTCGCAGGGCGAGCGTCTTGATCCCGCGGAGCACGAGCCACGAGTCGAACGGCCCCGGAACCGCGCCCAGCGACTTCTGCAGGAACCTCAGGCGCTCGGCGAGCGCGGGATCGCTCGTCCCGACGAAGCCGCCGATCACGTCCGAGTGGCCGCCGAGGTACTTCGTCGTCGAGTGGAGGACGACATCGGCGCCGAGGGCAAGCGGCTGTTGGAGATAGGGAGAGGCGAAGGTGTTGTCGACCGCGAGCAGCGCGCCCGCGGCATGCGCTGTGTCTGCTGCGCGCCGGATGTCGACGACGTTCAGCAGCGGATTCGACGGCGTCTCGATCCAGACGAGCCGCGTGTCGTCGCCGAGGTGCGCTGCAAGGTTGTCGTCGAACTCGGCGGCCGGGACGTAGGTGAACCTGTAGCCCTTCGGCTCGTAGACCTGCGAGGTCATGCGGTACACCCCGCCGTAGACGTCGGCGATCAGCACCACCCGCTCGCCGGGGTCGACGAGGTGCATCAGCGTCGTCGTGGCGCCGAGCCCGGAGGAGAACGCGATCCCGTCCGTCGCTCCCTCGAGGCTCGCGAGCGCGATCTCGAGCGCGTTCCTCGTGGGATTCGAGACCCGGGAGTAGTCGTAGCCCTTGTGGACCCCGACCGCCTCCTGCACGTAGGTGGAGGTCTGGTAGATCGGGGTGATCACCGCCCCGGTCGCCGGGTCGGGCTCCTGGCCCGCGTGGATCGCTCTGGTCTCGAACGCGAGCTCGTCGGGCTCCATCGCCGAAGCCTACGTCAGAGCTGCGCGATCAGGCCCCGGAGCGCCCGGTTCGTGAAGCCGGGCTGCTCGATCCAGGGGAGGTGGCCGCAGCGAGGGACCCGGGCGACCCGCGCGCCGCGGATCAGCTTCGCCGTATCGAGGGAAGCGCGTAGCGGCAGCGGATCTTCGATCCCGTGCACGAAGAGGACCGTCAGGCCGCGGAGCTTCGGCAGCCCCTCCTCGAGCGTCTTCGCCTCGAAATGCTCCATGACCGACGCGAACGTCTCGGCCGAGCACTCGACGCCCCGGCCGGGGGGCGGCTCCGGAGCCTTGCCCGGGTCGAAGAAGTAGGCGGGCCAGAGGATCGTGTATGCCTCGACGAGCTCGGCCTCGGTCACCTCGCCTGCCTCTTCCCGCGCCTCGATCTCCTCGAACCGGGCGAGCTGCTCCGGGGTGAGATCCTTCGTGAGAGCGGACCTGAAGTCGTCGAAGACCTCGTTGGAGGCGCCGAGCGTGTCGATGCAGACGACCCCGAGGATCCTGTCGGGATGGGCGACTGCAAGGTGGAGGGCGAGATGGCCGCCCCAGGAGTGCCCGATCACCCAGGCCTTCTGGAGCTGGAAGGCGTCGAGCACTGCGAGCGCGTCGGTCATATGGCTCTCGACGGTGTACGGGCCCTGGACACCGGACGGGGCGACACCGCGCTGGGTGTATCGGATCGTCGTGAAGAGGTTCGCAAGCTCCTCGGCGCAGCCGTGCGTGTAGTCGGTCAGGCCGGGCCCGCCGTGCAGGAGGAGCGCGGGAGAGCCGTTCCCGCCGATGTGCCCGACGAGGGTGACGCCGTCGCTCGTCTCGACCTCGAATGGCTTCTCGCCCACGGCGGGACTCTAGGCCGTTCGGACGATGGCGGCCAGGCCGAGGGAGCGTGCGAGCCTCGTTGCCGCTCGGTCGAGCGGATCGTCGAGCCGGCGGCGGATGCCCGGCTCTGGTGTGAACCGCTTGATCTCGAGCACTCCTTCGGCGCGATGCGCCTTCAGATCGGCGCGACCGGCGAAGCGATCGCCGAGGAGGAGCGGCAGGACGTAGTAGCCGTACGCGCGCTCGTGCTCCCGTTTGTAGACCTCGATCAGGTGGTCGAAGCCGAACAGTCTCTGCACGAACGGCCTGTCCCACATCAGGTTGTCGAAGGGGCAGAGCAGCACCGGTGCCGCGGGTGCGCCGTCGAGTTCGGTGCCCGGGAGGACGACCACGGACGGGCCGCCGTCCATGACCTCGACCCGCTCGACGAGCCCCGCCTCGACGAGCGCGTCGACGTGTGGACGGATCGCCTTGATCCCGCCGGCGAAACGGCAGTGCTCGGCGATCCCGCGCTCGGTCAGCGCGCCGCGGCCCGCGACGGCTCGGAGCGCGAAGCCCCGACGGAACTCGTCGTCGGACGGCGCCGGCGCCTCGAGGAGCGCTCCGGGGATCACTCGCTCCGGTAGGTCGTAGATCCGCTGGAACCCCCGACGCGCCGAGATCGCGACCTCGCCGGCTGCGAAGAGATGCTCGAGTGCTCGCTTCGCCGGCTTCCAGCCCCACATCGGCTCGCTGCGTCCTTCGAAAGCCCTCACCGGCAGGCCGCCCTCCTCGCGGATCCGCGCGAGCACCGCCTCTTCCACCGGTCGCAGCTCGGCGGTGCGCTGCCGGCCCCACCAGTGGCGGTCCTTGTGGTCGATCATCCGCCGCTTGAAGAGCGGGTAGTCGTCGATCGGGAGCAGGCAAGCCTCGTGCGCCCAGTACTCGAAGATGCGTCCTTCGCCGAGAAGGCCCGATACGGCGGTCTCGTCGAACACCCCGATCCTCGTGGCGAGCGTGATCCGGTGGGCGCGGTCGACCGTGGCGATCGAGTCGAGCTGAACGGCGCCCAGACGCCCGATCTCGGCGGAGACCTCGCGCGGGGTCGCGCGGCGCAGGCGCGCCGCATAGCCCTGGTGCGAGACGACATAGCGGCGAAGCGCCCCGAGGGTGACCTGCCTCACGGTCGCACGCTACTCACCCACCCGGCTCGCGGCGAGAGGCGTGCGTGCCGCTTCGACGTGACGCTTCCGGCACAGATTCGACACGGACACGTGACACCTTCGGCCGTAGAATTGGCAGTAGAGGGTGGTGGTTGCGCCCCACCCGGGCGGGGGTGAGCGCCGTCTGGGCTGTTCGGCCATGGCTCGTTTGGGCGTTCGGCATGGGCTCGGCTTGCGAAGGAGCCGGCTTTGCGCTCACGAAAGGGTCAGTTTCGCGCCTGCGAAGGACTCAGTTTCGCGCCTGTGGCGGAGCAAATCTGTTGCCGGAATCGTTCGCCGCTGCGCTAGGAGACACGCCAGCTGCGGTTCCGACCCAACCAGATCGCGTGACCTGCCGCTGTCGTGCACGTGAAGGACGCGGCGGCGGCCGTGCACGTGAACGGGCCGACGCTCAGCGGCCTACCGAGCGGGAGAAGGGGGGCGGAGGAGCCGGGGAGGCTCAGGCTGTCGCTTGCGCAGTTGACGACGCCCTTCCCGGTCGCGTCGAGCGCCAGGCCGGTGATGTCGGTGACCCAGACGCCGGCGAAGGCGCTCTCGATCGCGATGTGGAGCGGGACGCACTTCTGCGCCAGTCCGAGGAAGGGCTCGGCCGCGAAGATGCTCTTCGACTCGGCAGTGGTGGCCGGCCGCCCGGCGGCTCCGTGCGCGACGCCGGCGAACAGGAGTGCGGTGACGACGGCGAGCGTCGGCGCGAGAAGCCTCCGCATCCAGCAGTTCGTCCGCGGCGTCGGCGCGGCGGTCAACGCCCACGTGCCAGGTACTCGAGCAGATCCGAGCGCGTCACGACACCGGCGGGCCTGCCCTCCGAGGCGACGAGCACGGCGTTCGTCCCGCTCGTGAGGGCGGCGACGATCTCGTCGACCGACGCCGAGGCTTCGATCGTCGGGAGTGGGGGCTGCATCGCCGACGCGACGTCCTCGTGAAGCGCGTCCGCGTTCTTGAACACGCGGTCGAGGAGGTCGCGATCGTGCAGGGAGCCGATCACGTCTGCGAGGGAGGCGATCTCTCCGTTGCGGACGACGGGAAGCTGCGAGATCGAGTACCGCTGCATCAGGTCGATCGCCGCGCCGACCTTCTGGTGCGAGGCGATCGTGACGAGCGCGGGAGTCGCGCCCGTGTCGACGGACTTCGATCCGAGCAGGGCAGAGACGCTCGGGACCGGCGCGGTGCGCTCGAGGAAGCCGTGTTCGAGCATCCACTTGTCGTCGACGAACTTCGACAGGTAGGAGCGGCCGGAATCGGGCAGCATCGCGAGCACCTGCGCGTCCGGGCCGAGCCTCGCGGCGACCTGAAGCGCGGCGAAGACGGTGGTTCCCGACGAGCCGCCTGCGAGGAGCCCCTCCTCGCGCGCGAGCCGCCGGGCGATCCGGAACGAGTCGCGGTCGGATACGCGCACCCACTCGTCGACGACCGAGGGGTCCATCGTCTTCGGCCAGGTGTCCTTCCCGATCCCCTCGACGAAGTACGGGTGCAGGTCGGAGCTGTCCTCTGCTGTGTAGACCGAGCCCTCCGGGTCGACCCCGACGATCAGCGTCTCGGATCCTCGCTCCTTGAAGTAGCGCCCGACGCCGCTGATCGTGCCGCCCGTTCCGACCGAGATCACGATTGCGGCGATCTCGCCGCCGGTCTGCTCCCAGATCTCCGGGCCGGTGAGCCGGTAGTGCGCATCCGGGTTCGCCATGTTCGAGTACTGGTCGGGCTTGAAGCCGCCGGGGATCTCCTCGGCGAGGCGCGACGAGACCGAGTAGTAGGACTCCGGCGAGTCGTGGTCGACGGCGGTCGGGGTGATCACGACCTCGGCGCCGTAGGAGCGGAGGATCGCGATCTTCTCCTGGCTCATCTTGTCCGGCATCACGAAGATGCAGCGGTAGCCCTTGAGCGCGGCCGCGACCGCGAGGCCGACCCCGGTGTTGCCCGACGTCGGCTCGACGATGGTGCCGCCGGGCTTGAGCAGGCCGTCGCGCTCGGCGGCCTCGATCATCGCGACTCCGATGCGGTCCTTCACGGAGCCGCCGGGGTTCAGGTACTCGAGCTTGGCGAGGATCGTCCCCGGAACCTCCCGGGAGATCCGGTCCAGCCGGACGACAGGCGTCGACCCGATCAGGTCGAGGACGCTCGGATACTGGCGCGCCATCGCAGGCGAAGCGTATCGGCCCGGCGGTCAGGCCATCACTACCGCCCCCTCGACCGTTGCGACCTCGTCACCTCGGATCAACGTGAGCGTCGCGAGAAGGCTCGCGACCGCGACGCCGACCATCACCCAGAAGGCCCATTGCGAGCCGCTCGTGAAGGCCTCGGGGAACTTGAAACCGCGGCTCAGCTGATGGTTGTAGTGGCTCAGCGATATGGACGACGCGACGGCGACGCCGATC
>DASZLW010000121.1:0-5353 GCA_035552175.1 Gaiellaceae bacterium
GCCCGGAAGGCGCGTGCGTAGGTGTCCTGCACTAGATCCTCCGCCTCCTCACGGGAGCCGGCGAGACGTCGGGCGACCCGGAAAACCTGGTCGCTGAGTTCGAGCGCCTCTTCCTCGAAGCGGACTCGGTCACGCGCAACCTCCGCGATGCGGCGGGTTTCGGCGGCGGTCGGAGTGCTCTCACTCATCCGGCGGCCACCCTAGCAACCTGTTCCAACGAGGCAGGTCGCCCCGCGATTCCCCTGGCACCGACATTGGTGGCGGTAGCCGTCTCTGCAAGGGCCTTTCGGGCGGGACACGGAGCATCGTCCGCGGAACGGCAGGAAGGCGGTCAGGCGACCGGATCGAGCTCGCGGAACCCGCCGCGATCCATGTCCTTCAGGAGCGCCTCGCGCGAGGTGACCGAGTCGTCGTAGACGAGCGTCACGTCGCCCGCCAGCGTCGCGTTCGCCGACTCGAGGCCCTCGTGGCCCTTGAGGACATGCCCGAGCCGAGCCATGCACCGCTCGCAGCGGATGCCCCTGACGCGCACTGTCTCGGAGACCGTCGGCATGACGTCAGAGTACCGCGCTACCGGGTCCGCGCGCTATTGCGCTCGCACGCCGTGGACGGGCCGGCCGGCGGCGATCCACGCGTAGTACGACGCGCTCGGCCCGTAATCCGACTGGTACCCGACGATCCTCGGGTTCCGGCCGACGTCGCGGGCGCGTGCCGCATGGCGGAGCAGGTTCGGGTCGTCGTTCTCCTGCCAGACGAGGATCAGGTGCGCCGCTGTCATGTAGTCGGCGACGTAGGTGCACCCGGCGGCCGGACACGGGAACGGGTCGGTGCGAACGCAGAACCACCCGTCGCGGCCGTCCGCGTCGTCGTCGTCGTGCCACAGCTCCTCGTCGACGACGTACGTCTCCTCGAAGACAACCGATCCCCTCTCCACCGCCGACAGGGTACCGAGCGAGACCGAAGAGTTGGAGCGCCGAGGGAAATCGCCGGCTTGGACGCGCCGCGCCCGCATCGTCGAAGCGCCCCTCCGGTCGAGGCGGGGAGAGGGCCCACGGGAGAAAAGCGCAGATTGTCTTCCGTGATTAAAAAATGGCCGCGACCCGGGCAGGCATGCGGGTCGCGGCCATCTCATCCGACGGGCCGCGCTGGCTAGACGGCTTCCGTCGGTTCCGGGCCCCCGTCAAACCGGGGCCCAAGCTTTCGTCTCGAACTCAGCCGGGCGGCCTCCCGAGCGTCACGCGCACGCTCTCTTTCTTCCGGCCGCGCCAGATCTCCAGCGATAGCCGGTCGCCCGGCTTCATGGTCTGGATCACCTCGCGTAGCTGCGCCTCGCGGGTCACCGGGACGCCGTTTGCGGCCACGATGATGTCTCCGCCGATCAGGTAGCTCTCGCCGGCGACGACCACCGGAGTCGACCCGGGGCGCAGACCCGCCCCGGCGGCCGCGGTACCGGGGGTCACGGACTGCACGATCAGCCCGTAGGTACATGGCAGGCCGAACGAGCGCGCAAGGCTCGCGTCGACCGGCACGGCGTTGATTCCGAGATAGGGATGCACGACCTTCCCGGTGTCGATCAGCTGAGCGACGACGCTCTTGACGATGTCGATCGGGATCGCAAAGCCACCCGTCTCGCCCGCCGAGCCGACGCGGGAGCTGACGCCGATCACCTGCCCGCGGGTGTTGATCAGCGGGCCACCGGAGTTGCCCCGGTCGATCGCCGCATCCGTCTGGATCGAATGGGCGACGGCCGGAGCGCCGTTCGGTGCGTCGATGCCGTGCTGGACCGCACTCACGATCCCGAGGGTCGCGGTGCGCTGCATCGACAGGCTGTTCCCGATCGCGACGACGGGATCGCCGACCTGAACCTCGTCCGAATCCCCGAGCGGCAGGGGTGAGAGCGAGCGCGAATGCGCGTTCACCTCGAGGACCGCGACGTCCGTCGCCGGGTCCTTGCCGACGACGGTCGCGTCGATCCGGTCGTTTCCGGAGAAGCTGATCTTCACCTTCCGCGCGTCGCCGAGCACCAGGTTGCTCGTCACGATGTGCCCGGCCTTGTCGATCACGAACCCGGAGCCGAGCTCCTCCGAGGCCTGCACACCCGCGGCGACGGCCGGAACGGGGCCGTTCGAGATCTGGACGACGCCCGGCGCGTCCTGCCGGTAGATGTCCTGGACGGAGAGGTTTCCCCCCGACGGAACGGTGCTCGCAACGGGGGCCGAGCTCGTCGCGCCGAAGCGCTCGATCGTCGTCGAGCCGTCGAGATGGCCCGTGATCGCGGCTCCGCCGAGCGCGAGACCCGCGCCGACGCCGGCCGCCACGACCGTCCCGAGAACCCGGATGACGTCCCCCTTCTGCATGCCGTAGCGTTATATCGTCGGCCCGGCGTCGGCCCCGCGTCGGCGCGATTAGGCGATTGTTAAGCGGTCACGCAGGTCCCTCGCGGCGTTTTGCTTGACTTGACGGATGGGGTCGCTCGAGGTCGGAAACCGCACGTTTCGCATCCACCGGGTCGCCGACGCAGATTCGAACGCGGCGCGTCTTCCCTACACGCTCCGGATCCTGCTCGAGAACACCCTCCGCTCGGGAGACGAGGCCGGGGCCCGCGCCGTCGCGGGCTGGGATCCCCGGGCCGAGCCCTCGCACGAGATCTCGTTCTTCCCGTCGCGCGTCCTGCTCCAGGACTTCACCGGGGTTCCCGCCGTCGTCGATCTCGCGGCGATGCGGAATGCAATCGCCGACCTCGGCGGCGATCCCGGGCGGATCAACCCACTGATCCCGTCGGATCTCGTCATCGACCATTCGGTCCAGGTCGACTCCTTCGCCTCGCGCTTCGCGGTGGGGCGGAACGTCGAGCTCGAGGTCGAGCGGAACCGCGAGCGCTATTCGTTCCTGCGCTGGGGGCAGTCGTCGTTCCACGACTTGAAGGTCGTACCGCCCGGGACGGGAATCGTGCATCAGGTCAACCTCGAGTTCCTCGCTCGCGTCGTCGAGAGCCGCGACGGGAGCGCGTTCCCGGACACCGTCGTCGGCACCGACTCGCACACGACGATGGTGAACGGGCTCGGCGTGCTCGGATGGGGCGTGGGCGGGATCGAGGCCGAGGCTGCGATGCTCGGCGAGCCGCTGTCGATGCTCGTGCCGCAGGTCGTCGGGTTCAGGCTGAGGGGCCGGCTGCGCGAGGGAACGACCGCGACCGACCTCGTCCTCACCGCGGTCGAGCTGCTCCGGAGGACCGGCGTGGTCGGCAAGCTCGTCGAGTACTTCGGCGACGGGATCTCGAGCCTCACCGTCGCCGATCGGGCGACGCTCGGGAACATGTCCCCGGAGTACGGCGCGACCTGCGGCTTCTTCCCTGTCGACGAGCTGACCCTCGATTACCTGCGGCTGACCGGGCGAGCCGAGGAGCACGTCGCCCTCGTCGAGGCCTACTGCCGCGAGAATCTCCTCTGGCACGAGCCCGCCGAGCATCCCGAGTACTCGCAGATCGTCGAGCTCGACCTCGGGGATGTCGAGCCATCCCTGGCCGGGCCGCGCCGGCCCCAGGATCGTGTACCGCTCGCGCGATCGAAGCAGTCGTTCCGCGAGGCGCTCACGACGTTCGGGGTCGACCCGGACGAGGACGAGGCGGTCGCCGAGACGTTCCCGGCGAGCGACCCGACCTCCGAGCAGGCGCCCGGCGGACGCGAGGTGGAGCACGCCCGCGCCGCCGCGGTGGCGGCACCGCCGCGACCGAGCTGCGTGCGGGCGTCGATCGACGGCGAGGAGTTCGAGCTCGGCCACGGCGCGGTCGTGATCGCCGCGATCACCTCCTGCACGAACACCTCGAACCCGCAGGTGATGATCGCGGCCGGGCTGCTCGCGAAGAAGGCCGTCGAGCTCGGCCTGCGCCGCCGGCCCTGGGTCAAGACCTCGCTCGCGCCGGGCTCGCGCGTCGTCACCGACTACTACGAGCGCGCCGGCCTCGACCGGTACCTCGACGAGCTCGGCTTCAACACCGTCGGCTACGGCTGCACCACTTGCATCGGCAACTCGGGCCCGCTTCCCGAGGAGGTCTCGGCCGCGATCGCGGAGGGCGAGCTGGTCGCGGCCGCGGTGCTCTCGGGCAATCGCAACTTCGAGGCGCGCATCCATCCCGAGGTGAAGGCCAACTACCTCGCCTCGCCGCCGCTCGTCGTCGCGTTCGCGCTCGCCGGGAGGATCGACGTCGATGTCGAGAACGAGCCGCTCGCACAGACACCCGACGGAGACGACGTGTTCCTGCGGGACCTCTGGCCGACGACGGCCGAGATCCAGGAGACGATCGGCGCCGCCGTCCAGGGCGAGATGTTCTCGCGAACGTACGCGGACGTGTACGCGGGGGACGACGTGTGGCGCGGCCTCGAGACACCCACCGGCGATCTCTACGAGTGGGGCGACTCGACCTACGTGCGGCTGCCCCCGTACTTCGAAGGACTGGGCGCCGAACCGGCGGCAGTGCCCGACATCGCGGGTGCGCGCTGCCTCGTCTCGCTCGGCGACTCCGTCACGACCGACCACATCTCGCCCGCTGGCGCGATCAGGGCAGACTCGCCCGCCGGGCGTTACCTCGATGCCCACGGCATCGCGCAGCGTGACTTCAACTCGTACGGCGCCCGGCGCGGCAACCACGAGGTGATGGTGCGCGGGACGTTCGCGAACGTGCGCCTCCGGAACCTGCTCGTTCCGGGCACCGAGGGAACATGGACGCGCCACGTCCCGTCAGGCGAGGAGACGACGATCTTCGAGGCCTCCGAGCGCTACCTGGCCGAGGGCACGCCGCTGATCGTGCTGGCGGGAAAGGAGTACGGCTCGGGATCGTCGCGCGACTGGGCCGCGAAGGGGCCGCTGCTCCTCGGCGTGCGTGCTGTGATCGCGGAGAGCTACGAGCGGATCCACCGCTCGAACCTGCTGATGATGGGGATCCTCCCGCTCCAGTACGCCGGCGGCGAAAGCCGCGAGTCGCTCGGCCTGACCGGCGAGGAGACGTTCGCGGTCGTGGGGGTCGAGAACGGCGAGGCGGACGAGGTGACCGTTCGCGCCGACGACACGATGTTCACCGCCAGGCTCAGGCTGGACACGCCGCGGGAGCGTGAGTACGTCCGGCACGGCGGGATCCTGCCGTACGTCGTCCGGAAGCTCCGGGCCTCGTAGCTCCGAGGTTTCGGCCGGGCCCTAGCCGTCGGAGATGCGTGCCAGGTACTCGTTCTCCTTCGTCGCGGCCTGGACGAACGAGGACACCAGGTTGAGCTGGTCCCACGTCATGCGCTTCACGACGAGCTCATGGCCGCCGAATTGCTCCGTCACCGCGACGATGGAGAGGTTGAACGGCACGCGG
>DASZLW010000122.1:0-8201 GCA_035552175.1 Gaiellaceae bacterium
CTTGCTCCGCCGCCTCCGCTCAGCGGCGCCGGACACCCGGCGAGCGGACTCCAGATGCTGACCCGGCGCGAGGAGAAGCAGGAGCTCCGCGAGTCGAACGCGCGCACGGCCCGGGAGCTCGCCCGGCGCACCGGGCTCACCCACGCGGAGGTGAACGCCGAGCTCAACCGGCGCTCGCGGGTACGCCGGGTCTCGGAGGCAACGGTCGAGCAGCTCGCGACGCGGCTCGCCGCCGGCGAGTCCTGGCTGCTCGAGGCGTAGAAGCCTCTCAGCTCGGCGGCGGCGGCGCTGCCTCCCCCTCGTAGTAGTCGACCTCGTCGTCGAGCCTGAAGTACTTCCTGAGCCCGCCGCCGGCCGATCTCCGTTCGGCGGCACCGACCTTGCCCGAATCCGGATAGAGGACGATGTCGGGCTCGCCGTTCGTGCTCGCGGCAAGAAAGCGCACGGACTCGGCCGTGCGGTTCACGAGCTGGTGTGCTCCCTCTTCCCCGCGCTTGAAGACGACAACCTCGCCCTGCTCGAGCTCCCGCCACCCGTCCGCCGTGCGAAGGCTCGGCCGCCCGACCGTCACGATCACGATCTCCTCCTCGGTCAGGTGGTAGTGGAACGGGTAGGCGGCCTCTCCGGGCGGGAGCTCCCAGAGGCTGAGCCCGAGCCGCTCGGTGCCGACCTGATAGCCGAGTCGCGCGCGTTGTGCACGGAAGCCCGGATGCTCTCGCGCCTCGTCGAAAAGAGGGCTCTCGATGTTCGCCATCCGCCAAGCTTCGGCATCCGCGGGCGCCCACCTTCGAGCGGCACCGCCTTCTGCGATCCGGAAGACCGGCTCGAACCCGACGCCGGCTCCGTACCGCCACCGACGAGGGCGGGAACGAGGAGCAGCCCGCCGAAGACGAGCGAGTCGATCGTCCGGTCGGCCGAATCCGACAGGTGGCTCGAGAGCGGCTTCGTCGAGATCCAGTAGATCGCGACGAGCCCGGCGAACGAGAGCAGGAGCCACAACGCGCCGAACGCCGCCGGCCGGTAGCGCCCGACCACGACCGCACCGACGAGCCCGAGCACGCCGAGCGGCACGACGTAGCTGAACGCGTCGCCGCTCGCGATCTCGAGCCACAGTTGGCTGATCGAGGGGCCGACGCGATCACGGTGACCCCACAGATAGCCCGGGTTCGCGAGGTTCGAGATCGAGTACTCGGCGATCTTCACGTGGTTCGCCCAGATCCAGATCCGCCACGGCAGATCGGCCGCGACGACCGCGGCGGCTCCGAGCGCAAGCGGCCGTAGCCTCGCGCGGCCCCCGACCGCTGCCGCCGCGAGGAATGCCGTGAGCGCGAACACCTCGCCCTCGTTCTTCGTGAGTGCGGCGGCGCCGAGGAAGAGCGCCGCCGCGGGCAGGAGCCCCTCCGCCCCGGTCCGCAGCCACGTGGCGAGGAGGGCGACCCCGAGCGCGACGAACAGCGCGAGCGGCACGTCCGCGAGGTTCGTCGAGAGCTGGTTGTAGAAGGTCGGCGCCGTCATCCCTGCTAGCAGCACGGCGGCGAGGAGGAGCGGCGAGGTGTGCTGGCGCAGCAGGTACCAGGCGCCGATCGCGAAGGCGACGCCGAAGCAGAAGCACTGGAGGTGCACGAGCGTCGGATCGAAGGTGCCCATGAAGCGGGAGTCGACCGCCTCGAGGGCCGGCAGCAGAAGCGGATGCTGCAGGGCCTGATAGGAGGCGGCCGGATCGGTGAACACGGGCGCGATCGGGTGACCGAAGTCGAAGAGCGCGCGCGCCCGCAGGCCCCAGATCGCCCAACCGTCCGTCTCCCGCAACGGATCGATCGCGAAGTTCCGCACCGCATCGACGGCGAAGACGACGATCGTCGCCAGCAGCCCGACGGCCGCGATCGTCGACGGACGAGGACGCGCACGAACGCGACGAGTGCCGGCCGGGAGGCGGATCAGCCCGCCGGCCAGCGAGGCCGCCGCGAGCACCGGCAATGCGATCCCGCCCACCGGCACGTCGACGACGGCGAGGTCGGCCGCGAGGATCCCACCTGCCGCGAGCCCGACCGGATAAGCGAGCGGCAATCGCGAGAGGAGCTCCCGGCGCGTCCGGGCGAGCCGCAGGAGCGGCAGGAGGCCGGCGCCGAGCACGAGCAGCAGCAACTGCACGCCGACGAGGGCGATGATCCGCTCCGTCACGGTTCGGCGACCCGCGAGACGAAGATCGGCTGGAGCCCCGCCTCTTGCTGGGTGACGTAGTGCAGCCCGAGAGCGTTCGGGTCGGTGTAGTACGACACGATCACATTCGCCTGCGACGGCTCGGCGACCTCGACCGCGGGCAGGAGGTAGTAGCCGGCGAGCAGCCTGACCTGGAACGGGTTGTGGCCGTTGTCGACCTGGACGTAGAACCGATCGCCCTTGACGAGGAAGTTGCGGTACCAGTCGAAGGTGTAGCCCTCCACCCCGATCGTCGTGGCCGGCGCCCGGAGGCGATCGATCGGCGCGAGGGCTGCGAACGCGTTGTGGTCGCTCGCGATCCGGTGCCAGATGTGCCCGCCGGAGTGCCACGCCGAGTAGAGCGCGAGGATGACGGCGGCCGCGACGACGATGCGGGCGCGCTGCATCGCGACAACGTAGCCGCACTCCAGGCGAGGATCGGCCCGTCTCCATCGACCCGTCAGGCACACGGGAGCTCGGGCACCTCGGCGGGATTTTCGGAGAAGATCGGTAGACGGCGCGCGAAAGATGGGTATCTCTGCCGATCCGGGTCGCCCGGCGCCTTCGTACTCTTCTTGACAACATTCGACGAAAGGAGTCCCGATGCGGACATATGCGATCCTTCGCCGCGACGGCTGGGCCGACGGCCCGGAGCTCGAGGCTGCGGCGGCCCGGTCGACCGAGGAGGGCGACAAGATGCCCGACGACATCCGGTGGATCCGGAGTTATGTGGTCGAGCAGGTGAACGGCTCACTCGGAACGGTCTGCATCTACGAGGCGAGCAGCCCGGAGGCGATCCGGGAGCATGCCCGCCGGGTGGGAATGCCGGCCGACGAGATCTTCGCCGTCGTCGACACCGTCATCGTCCGGCCCGATCCCGTCGCGGCAGCGTGACGTGATGAGCGCATGGTTCGACGAGCACACCCTGCACGAACGCAAGCTCGAGCTCGAACGGAGCTCTCGAACGGTTCATGGACGACGCCGGCCCGCGCCGGAGGTTCGGCTGCCGGCGGAGCCGGTGCTCCTCCGGCTCTGCACGGTGCACGACGATGGGCGACTCGACGAGCTCGCGGAGCTCGAAACCCGTCCGCATCCTGTCGGACGTTACGTCGTCGCGGAGATCGAAGGCATCGTGGTCGCCGCGCTCCCGCTCGGGGCGGGGCCGCCGCTTGCGGATCCGTTCAGGGCGACGGCTCACCTCGTTCCGCTGCTCGAGCTCCGGCGCGCGCAGCTCGATCGCGACGAGGCACGCGGATGGGGCGCGCTCTGGGCGACCCTCCGCGGGTGGCGTCACGCGGGCTACGAAGCGGGTGAATAGACGAGCTCGACGGCGCCGTCCGGGAAGGTGTGCTCCCTCTCGAGCCGGAGCGTGAGCTGATCGATCCCGGGCGGCGTCAGCGGCAGCCCCGACGAGGTGGACGTCGCCGTCACCTCGGCCCGGATCCGCTCGACCAGCCCGGCGGGCCCCCCTCCGACACGACGTCCTCGGGCGTCCCGGCGGGAGCGCGCCGAGGTGAGGACGAAGACTCGAAACCCCCGCCTCGGCCAGCGCAGCGACCCCAGGGCCGGCAGGAACGTCGTCCGCCCCATCGCGACGGCCTCGATCCCCTTCTGGAACTCCGGGAAGCCGTGGGACTCACCGGGAACGAAGGACGGAAGGGCGAGGATCGACGGCCTGCCGTCGGGAGTCGCGACGTACCCGTCGAGACGGGTCACGATCTGCACGGCGGGATGATCGCAAAGGCCGGCGGGCGTGCGAGGATCGGGTGGTGGACGTCTTCGTGAATCCCGCCTTCGCGCCCGGCCGGGTTCCGGCGCCGAGCGACGAGGCGCAGGCCTTCCACGCCGCGCTCGAGGGCTATGCCCCGACGCCCGTGCGGGAGCTCCCGTCGCTTGCGGCGGCGTTCGGCCTCGCGGCGGTCGGGCTCAAGGACGAGTCGGACCGGATGGGCCTCCCCGCCTTCAAGATCCTCGGCGCCTCGTGGGCGACCGAGCGCGTGCTGCGCGAGGCGCCCGGGACGCACACCCTCGTCGCGGCGAGCGCCGGGAACCACGGTCGCGCCGTCGCGCGAGTCGCGGCCGGCCGCGGCCTCGCGGCCCGGATCTACCTGCCGGCCCGGTCGATCCAGTCGCGACGCGACGCGATCGCCTCGGAGGGAGCCGAGGTCGTGGTCGTCGAGGGAACCTACGAGGACGCCGTGACCCGCGCGGCTGCCGAGGGAGCAGAGCCGGGTGTCAGCGCTCTCACCGATACGGGCGCCGCCGGGACAGCCGCGTGGGTGATCGACGGCTATGCGACGCTGTTCGCCGAGACGCAGGCGCAGTTCGAGGCCGACGTGATCGTCGTCCCCGCGGGCGTCGGCTCGCTCGCCGCCGCCGCTGCACGCCACGGTGCGGCCTTCGGGATCGCGGTTGTGGCGGTCGAGCCGGACACCGCCCCCTGCCTCACCGCCTCTCTCGCCGCCGGAGCGCCCACCGCGATCACGACGAGCGGGACGACGATGGCCGGCCTGGACTGCGCCGAGATCTCCCCCGCCGCCTGGCCGTCCCTCCGCTATGGGATCGCAGGCACGTTGGTCGTGAGCGACCGGGAGGCCTCGCTCGCGGTCGAGGAGCTCGACGAGCTCGGCCTCGCGATCGGGCCCTGCGGCGCGGCCACGCTCGCCGCGCTCCGCAAGCTCGTCGGGGCGAACGAGCTCGGGCGCGCGCTCGGCCTCGGCGCGTCGAGCCGCTTGCTCCTGATCGCGACCGAAGGCCGCACCGATCGCTGAGCTCCACCGGGATGCCGAGCTACGGTGGGACCGTGGAGTTCCGCGAGATCCTCCGTCGCCGGCGGATGCACCGCGCGTTCCTGCCGGATCCGGTTTCGGAGGAGCAGATCCAGCGGATCGTGGGCGTGATCAGGCGCGCGCCCTCGGGCGGGTTCAGCCAGGGCGGCAGCATCGTCGTCGTCACCGACGCGGCGAAGCGTGCCGAGATCGCGGAGGCGTTCGGCGACGAGCACTACCGCTCGAACGGCCGGAACTACATCGCCGACGCGCCCGTGCACCTCGTGATCTCGGCCAACGAGTCGCTCTATCACGCGCGGTACAACGAGGCCGACAAGCTCGCGGCGACGGGCGGCGCCGAGGTCGACTGGCCGGTGCCCTACTGGTTCGTCGATGCGGGGGCGCTGATGATGCTGGTGCTCGCGGCGGCGATCGACGAGGGGCTCGCGAGTGCCTTCATCGGCCACCCCGACCAGAAGCGCATCTTCGACGACCTGCTCGGTCTTCCCGCGGACGTCGTCCCGATCGGGCTCGCCCTGGTCGGCCGGCCCGGCGAGGCTCCCCCGGCGGGCTCGCGGATGAGGGACCGGCGCCGCCAGGCCGGGGAGCTCGTGCACTGGCAGCGCTGGCAGGGGATCGAGTGATCCCGGCGGTCGCGGCCGTAACGGTTCCGTGACGCTCGTCCGCCATCGTATGAACACCGAACGACCGGAAGGAGACTGGTGGTGGGCCCGAAGGCATTCGCAACATCCTTGATCGGCAGCCTTGCAGCGGTGGCGGCCATGGCCTTCGCGGCGTTTGCACCCGGCGCCGCGCGCGCCGTTCGCGCGGCTGGTTGCGCGGGCCCCGTGACACACGATCCGTACGACGGCTACCACGTCGGCGTTCCCGGCGGCTGGAGCGTCTTCCGCGTGAACGGCCGGCTCGTCGTCACGCCGAGCGGGAGCTCGCCCGAGCAGTCGATCGTCGCGCCGGTCGTGCTCACCCACGGACTGACACCGGCCGCGTACTTCAGCTCGAGCATGGGGCTCCTCGACAAGCAGATCGACGCGATCGGGAATGCGATGAGCTACCGGATCACGAGCTCGGCAGGCGGGATCCCGCAGGCGACGTTGACCGGACGCGCCGGGAAGACGCCCGTGACCGGCCGCGCCACCGTGATCGTGCTGCCGGACCGGACGGCGCACGGCGCGCAGCTCGCGGTGCTCTCCGCCTACTGGGCTCCCCCTGCGCAGCTCGGCAGCGACGCCTCGAAGCTGGCGGCGGTCGCGCTCTGCTTCGGGCCCGAGCGGGCACCGCTCTTCCAGGTGTTCAAGGACAGCTCGTTCACCTACGCGCTGCCTCCCGGCTTCAAGGTCACGAGCGAAGGCCAGGACGAACTGCTCGCCGGTGACGGCAAGGGCGCCGAGGCAAGCTTCCTGCTCACGCTCCTTCCGGCGAGCGACGCGATCACGAGCGTCCAGAGCCTGCAGCAGTTCGTCTTCGCGCACGACGGCATCAGGGTCACGAGCGTGCTCGGCCTGAGCACCTCGGCACGCCAGGCGCTCTCGAACGGCGCGGTCGGGCAGCTCGAGAACCTCGAGTTCCTCGGCACCTTCGCCGGCAGGACAGTCCACGGGCTCGCGTCGATCTACGCGAGCGTCCTTTCGGGCGTCGACGCGTCGGGAACGATCCGGCTCGCCCTCACTTCGGCCTCGGCGTGGAACGCGACGGGCGGAGCCGTCCTGCGGATCGCCGCGGGTGTCGAGCACAGCTTCACCGCCGACCTGCAGCAGTGGGAGCAACTGAGCCGCCGGCAACAGCAGTTCGGCCAGCAGGTCGCGGGCTTCGACCAGGCGCTGAACGGCGAGGATCTCGTCCAGAACCCCTCGACGGGAGCGACGTTCGAGGCGCCGTACAACAGCTATCTCCAGAGTGGGCCCGAGGGGCCGGGGTACTACGCCGGGTCGGCCGGAGGCCTGCAAAAGCTCACGGTCGTGACGCCGTCGTGACCACGATCTGACTGCTCCGGCTTACGAAAATCGTAATCCGTTTCCGGCCGGGCTGCGTAGAACAGGGTGGTACATTGAAGATCGAGATGACAGCGTTCATGCGGCGATTCACGGTGGTTGCGGCGGTTTTCGCGGCCGCGGCAGTGATCGTCTCGAGCGGCGGCGCAGCTCCGGCGACGTCGAGCACATCGACGCTCCCGACGCTCTACTTCACGTACGCGATGAACTGCACGTTCACGATCGTGGACGACTCGGGAAAGACCGTGAGCCAGGTGGCGCCCGGCCTCTACCAGGTCGACGTCCGGACGCCTGTCGCCTTCGGGACGGTCCCTCTTTCGTCGTACGGGACAACGGACATGACGGCATGCAAGGGCTTCCCGCAGTTCCAGATGACGGGCCCCGGAGTAAGCCTCTCGACGACCATGACGGCCGGTTGCCAGAGCGACCTGACCTTCCCGGAGACCCTCGAGCCGAACTCGACCTACGTCGCGGTCGACAACAACCAGCCGACGGTCGCCCGCGCCGTGCTCACGACGACCGCGAGCGGCACGCCGCAGAAGCCGACCGCCACCTACGGCGGTGGCGCGACGCACAGCGAGACCTCGACCGATCTCGTCGGTTCCGGGAACAAGACCGTCATGGGGACGATCACCGCGACGCTCAGCGCGAGTGGCTCGGCAACCCTGACGCTCGAGAGCAAGGCGGTCTCGAAGGTGACGGCGGGCGTCTACACCTTCACCGTCGTCGACAGGTCGGCGAAGAGCGGCTTCTCGCTCCTCGGCCCGAAGATGAAGGCAAAGGCGGACCTGACCGGCGTGAAGTACGTCGGGAAGCACTCGAAGAACGTGACGCTCAGCGTCGGCCGGTGGCTCTACATCACCGGCAAGGGTGCGATGCACCCGTTCGTGGTCACCGCCGCGAAGTAGCGATCTCGCCTTTCAACAGGTCGTCTGGGGCCCGCAGCCGGGCCTGTCGGCCGTAACCGGGAAGCCCTGCGGGCTCTTCCCCCGGAAGGCGTCGCGGAATCGTGCGAACGCGTTCTCGTCGTAGCTCGGGCAGATCGCCAGATGCCCCAGGCCGTAGTGGTGGTTCTTGTAGGCGAGGGCCGGATCGCCCTTCCACGCAGGGTCCGCCGTCCACGCGGTGAGCGCGATCCTGTCCCCGAGGCCGGCGATCGGCGTCCCGAACACGCCGACGGGCTGTTGCTCGTAGAAGCGGTGGAGCTGGTCGACGACCGCCGCCG
>DASZLW010000123.1:0-7406 GCA_035552175.1 Gaiellaceae bacterium
CCCGTTCCCGGGCGTCGACTCAACGTCCTCGGCCGCAGCCGGGATCGAGATCGTCGAGTAGCGCTCCGTGGCGTTGCCGTACGATCCCGGCGTGCCGCAAGCCCCGGGAACCACGACCATCTCCGCGCTGACGCGCGTCCCGCTCTTCTCCAGCCTCGAGAGACAGGATCTCGAGCTCGTCGCGCAGATCTCGAGCGACGCCGAGTTCGCGCCCGGCGTGACCCTGATTCACGAGAACGAGCCCGGGCGCCATTTCTTCGTCCTCCTCGAAGGCGAAGCATCCGTGCGGCGGGCCGGAGCGGAGATCAACCGGATGGGCCCGAACGATTTCTTCGGCGAGATCTCGCTGCTCTCCGATCGTCCGACCACCGCCTCGGTGGTGACCGCCACTCCGGCGCGGATCGTGGTGATCACCCCACCGGATTTCAGGGAGCTTCTCGGAGGGATGCCGCTCCTGCAGATGAAGGTGATCCAGGCACTCGCGGACCGGCTGCCCGACGACTTCTACTGGCAGGGCTGACCGAGCCTCGGGAGGGATCGTGCCGACCGATCAGTAGGATGTCCGCCGGATCGCGCTCGCGCTGCCCGAGATGGTCGAGTCCGGGGAGCGGTTCGCGTTCTCGGTCCGTAGCGGCGCGAAGACGAGACCGGTCGTGTGGGCCTGGAACGAGCGGGTCGACCCGAAGAAGCCGCGCTTCCCCCGCGCGGATGTCGTGGACGTGCGCGTCGGCGACCTCGCCGACAAGGAGGCGCTCCTTGCCTCCGACGGCACCCGGTTCTTCACGGAACCGCACTACGACGGCTACCGCGCCGTGCTCGTGCGGCTTCCGGCGATCGGCGCAGCAGAGCTGGCGGAGCTGATCGAGGACGCATGGCGCTGCCAGGCTCCGCCGAAGCTCGTCGCGGCATTCGACGCCGGGTAGGAACATGGCGCGGTCAGGAGCGAAGTCGAGCCTGGATCGTGTAGCTCGCCGGCAGCCGGCGCGGGCGGTCCGTCAGGCGCCATTCCCCGTCCGGCCCCTCCGCCATCAGGCCGGGGAGCGCCTTCCACGGCACCGAGTCGTGCTCCTCGAGCATCGTCAGCTCCATCCCGACCTCGAGGAGGGCGGTGACGATCTCGCCCAGGCCGTGGTTCCATTCGTGCGTCAGGTTGGCGGTGAAGACCTGGTCGGTCTCGACGTAGGTGCCGCCCTCGTCCCACACCGAGGGCTCTTCGTGCTCGTAGTACGGATGCTCGATCGAGAGGAGGCCGTCGGCGCGGACGTCGTCGAGCGTCCAGAGCACCGGGTGGCCCTCGCGGATGAACAGGCGCCCGCCCGGCCGCAGCAATGCTGCTACCACGGCCGCCCACCGGCGGATGTCGGGTAGCCAGCAGATCGCGCCGATCCCGGTGTAGACGAGGTCGAAGCGCGCAGCTCCGAGCGCCTCGACCGCGTCGTAGACGTCGGCGACGACGAACTCGGCGGCGACGCCGGCCGATTCGGCAAGGCGCCGGGCCTGCTCGATCGCGGGAGCCGAGAAGTCGAGCCCGGTCATCCTCGCCCCGAGCCGGCCCAGCGAGACCGTGTCGGTGCCGATGTGGCACTGCAGGTGGACGGCGTCGAGCCCGGCGATCTCTCCGAGGCGGGACCGGTCGAAGGTGACGACGCCGCTCAGAAAGCCGGGATCCTCGGCGAACCGCGCCACGGCGTAGTTCGGGGACGCTGCGTGCGCGGGCACACGCTCGTCCCAGGAGGCTTTGTTGAAGTCGCGGTAGTCGCTCACAGCGGAGAGGACTACCACACCGGTTTCGAGCGGGGCTGCGCTGTCTTTGCGCCGGTCGAGGTCGGACCTGTCGCTTGAGGATGAGCCGGGATGGGAAGACAGGCGGTATGACAAACATCGAGAGATTCCAGAAGCTCCAGGTCGAGCTCGTTCGCGCGGGCTTCGACACACAACTCAACGCGCATCCGACGGGGGAGAAGGCCAAGGTCGGAATGGTGGTCGACCTGCGCAAGCACGCCTCGAACGAGATCGAACGGCTCGACGTGCTCACCGGTGCACACGGCTTCTCCTACCAGGTGGGCGAGGACAGCCTCGCTGCGATCACGCTCATCGGCGACGAGTGAGTGGCCGGCCGGAGGCCGATTAACGACGCTCTCAGGTTGCCGTGGTTTGATCCGAGACGATGCGCCGCTTCCCCGCCGCCGCCCTGATCGGTCTCGTTGCCGCCGTCTCCCTGACGGCTGCATCGTCGGCTGCCAGAGTGACGTGGGACGAGAAGGCGAAGGACGGGAAGGTCGCCGTGATGAGATTCCAGATCGAAACCTTCACGTTCGGGAAGAACGCGTGGAGTGCCCACGTGACGATCTCGAACCTGTCCAAGCAGACGATCCGGGTGGGGAACAACTTCGGGGCGGCGATCTTCGGTGACTCGAAGACCGAGGACCTGCGGAACGAGATCGGGTTCGCGGTCGCTTCGACCTTCAAGCCCGCGCGGCCGCAGGTGCTGAAGCCGGGAGCGTCGTGGACGGGCACGATCGGCGGCGAGGGTCAGTTGCAGCCGAGCGGCTCGACGCGCTGGGCCCGCATCGTGCTCGGGCCCCTCGAGGGGCTTCCGGGTCAGTCCGGGGCGGTCTGGTGGGTCACGGATCATGCGTTGACGGTCCCGCCGAAGGGCTCGAGCGGGCCTGTGATCTGAACCGGATCCGAGGCGTCCGTCGTCCGGTAACGTCGCCTGCGAGGTTTCGGCGCGGCGGGGCCGGTGAGAATGTTCGACGAGGATGCCGCCTGGCGAACGGTCGGATCGGAGGCATGGGAATGGCGAAGCTGAGTGAGGCGCAGCGGGCGTTCGTCCGCGAGAACGAGTTCTGCGGCGTCGTGACGACGTTGCGGCCGGACGGGTCCCCGCACTCGACCGTGGTCTGGGTCGACGAGCGGGACGGGCAGATCATGTTCAACACGGCGTATCCGCGCGCGAAGGCGCGCGAGCTCGACCGCGACGCCCGGGCGTCCGTCGTCGTGATGGACCGGAACGACGACTACAAGTGGCTCGCGGTGAGCGGTCCCGTCACCCTCACGACGGACGGTGCGATCGACGACATCCAGTACCTCTCGCAGAAGTACGACGGCCACGAGTTCCGGTCGCTGAACGACGAGGAAACCCGGGTCACCGCGCTCCTGACGCCGGAGAAGGTCACCTCCCGCGGCGTCTAGAAGTAGGGCTCAGGCGGCGATCGTCGCCCGGGCGCGCGCGGCCTTGACCGCGGCAGTCAGCGTCTCGAGGTCGTAGGCGCCGTGATGGCGGAGACCGTTGACGAAGAACGACGGCGTTCCGGAGACGCCGGAGAGGTCGGCGCTGTCGACGTCCTCCGCCACGCGGGCCGCGCCCGCATGCCGGCGGAGGTCGGCCGAGAACCGGTCGACGTCGAGCCCGAGCTGCCCGGCGTACGCGATCAGGTCGGGCACCCGCAGCCGATCCTGGTGGGTGAAGAGAAGGTCGTGCATCTCCCAGAAGCGACCCTGGAGCGACGCCGCCTCGACGGCCTCGGCGGCGAGCTGGGCCTGCGGGTGGACGTCGTTCAGGGGTAGGTGGCGCCAGACGTACCGGAGGTCGCCGAAGTCGCCGAGCAGCTCGCGGATCACGGGCTCGGCCTGCCCGCAGAACGGGCACTCGAGGTCGCCGTACTCCACGAGCGTCACCTTGGCGTCCGCCGAGCCGCGGATGTGGTCCCGCTCGGGGTCGACGGGATCGGCCAGGTCGATCAGGATCTGGGCGGTCCCGAGCAGCGCCTTGATCTTCAGGCGCGTCGGGAGCCGGTCGGTTGCCCGGAAGAGCAGCCACGTCGCGGCCGAGGCGCAGACCGCGGCCGAGAGCAGCCCGAGCTTTGCCTCGGCGAGCGTCTGGCCGTGGAATGCGAGGCTCGCAATCAGGAGCGAAACGGTGAAACCGATCCCCGCGATGAAGCCGCCGCCTGCCACAGCGGCCCAACCGACCGGCGGTCGCAGATCTCCGCGGCTGAGCTTCGTCACGAGCCACGCCGAGCCGGTCACGCCCACGGGCTTGCCGACGACGTACCCGATCATGATCCCGAGGGTGACAGGCGAGGTGTAGGCGTGCCCGAGGAAGCTCCCGTTGATCGCGATCCCGGCGTTCGCGAGCGCGAAGAGCGGCACGATCCAGTAGCTCGTCCACGGGTGGAGAAGCTCCTGGAGCCGCTCGTTCGGCGAGATCGCGGCGCGCACGCCGATCGAGGCGCTGCGGGCGAGCTCGGGCGTCGGCTGTTCACGGAAGCGCCGGAAGAGGTCGGTGGCGCGCTCGAGATCCTCGCGGGCCGCCGGCGACGCATAGGTCAGGAGCCCGAGCGCCAGCCCGACGACGACCGGGTCGACACCGGACTTCATCATCGAGACCCAGGCGATGACCCCGAGGCACGCGAAGACGAGGGCGTTCCGGACCCCGGCCCGGCGGATCGCGAAGGTCGAGACGAGCGTCGCCAGCGAGACGACGAGCGCCGTGATGGCGAGATGAGTGGGGTAAACCGTCGCGATCACGATCAGCGCGACGATGTCGTCCACGACGACGACCGTGAGCATGAACGCGCGCAGGCGGTCGGGAAAACGGGGCCCGACGAGCACGAGCATCCCCAGCGCGAAGGCGGTGTCGGTCGACATCGCGGCGCCGAAGCCGTGTGCCGTCGACCGTCCCGCGTTCGCCGCGAGGTAGATCAGGACCGGCACGGTCATGCCGCCGAGCCCGGCGGCGAGCGGAAGCGTGACCCGACGCCGGTCGCGCAGCTCTCCCATGTCGAACTCGCGCCTCGCCTCGAGTCCCACGACGAAGAAGAAGAACGTCATCAGCCCGGAGTTGACCCAGTACTGCACGGGCTCGGCGATCCCCGAGCCCCCGACGCGGATCGACAGCGTCGTATGCCACACGCGCTCGTAGGAGGATTGATCCACGTTCACCCACACGAGCGCTGCGACGGTGGCGCCGAGGAGGACGAGCGCGCTGCCCGTCTCTGTGCGCAGGAAGTTGCGAAGAGGGGTCTCGAGGTTCCGCGCCCACGCCGTCCGCCCGGAGAACCCGGTTTGCTGTCCGCCGCTCACTGTCGACTCTGCCGTGGCGCCTGCACCATCGGGCGATTCTGTCTGCCGCGCGGCAGGTTCCGCGCGACAACGGCACACTTTGCGCATGAACCGCGCCGCCGGAGCTCTTGCGGTCCTCGCCTGCGCCCTCGTCCTCGTGGGCCTGTCGGCCGGCGCGGCGCCGAAGAACGCCGACGAGCGGACGATGAGCGCGGTCGTCCACGAGTGGAGCAAGCGGCTGAACGCGGGCGACTACGACGGCATCGCGGCCCTCTTCTCTGTCCCCGTGTTGATCGTGCAGCCGCCGTACGAGTACCGGCTGACGACCCGGCACCAGGTCGCTCTCTGGCACTCCGGGCTTCCCTGCTCCGGGACTGTCGTCGCGATCACCTACTCCGGCCGGTACGCGACGGCCGTCTTCGAGCTCGGGAACCGAAAGGGCGTCAAGTGCGACCAGCCGGGCGGGCTCGCGGCCGTGCGCTTCGAGATCGTGAAGGGAAAGATCCGGTCGTGGACGCAGGTTCCGGTGCCGAAGACGAGCGCCCCGGTCGCCTGAGGGTCGAAGGCGACGGATCGAGCCGCCTGAACGGACGGGGGAGGGCACATGGCCCTCCCCCGTAAAACGGAACCGCTGTCGAAGCCGTCTAGGCGGCGGCGACCAGCGAGTTCTTCGGCACGATCACCTGGTAGGTCGTGGACTTCCCACCGACCACCTTGTAGATGCTGACCGGGTTGGCCGAGACGTCGCCGTTCTGGTTGAACGCCATCGGGCCGAGGATCCCGTTCGGGATGTTGACCTTGTACAGCGCGGAGGCCACACCGGCCCGCGTGCCGTCGGAGGCCGCCACGGCGGCGATGATCACGTCGGCTGCCTGTGCGGCATAGACCGAGTAAGGATCGACCTGGCCGCCGCTCTGGGTCTTGCCGAACGCCTTGACGAACGCCTTACCGGCTGCCGGCAGCTTCTCGTTCGGGAGACCCGCGACCGAGACGTACATGCCGTTCGCCTTGCCGCTCGACTGCTGCACGTCGGCCGAGACCGGGGTGAAGCCGTCGGGTGCGAGGATCGTCACGTTCGGAGCACCCGCGCGGATGTCCTTGATCAGCTTGCCGCCGTTCTCGCAGATCAGGCCGCCGAGGAACACGGCGGTTGCACCGGAGTGCGCGATCTGGAGGGCGAGGGCCGAGTAGGAGGTCGCCTTGGGATCCCATGCGACGTCCTTGACGACCGTGATGCCGAGCTTCTTCGCGGCGTTCGCCGTGTTCGTGGCGACGCCCTGGCCGTAGGCCTCCTTGTCGTTCAAGACGAAGAGCTTCTTGACGTGGAGCTTCTGAGCGAGCGTTGCATCCGCAGCACCCTGGAAGTCGTCCGCCGCGACGACACGCGCGTAGTTGCGCTTGCCGGTCGGGTAGTACTTCCCGGGCTCACCGGCCGCCGTGCCGGGACCACTGTGGGTCAGGCCGACGTAGGTGTTCGCGGGGCTCACCATGGCGAGTGGGCCGTTCGGGGCGCGGTTCTCGATGGGGATCTCGATCTCGGCGCAGCCGGAGTTGAACGTTCCGACCACTCCGACCACACTCGAGTCGGACGCGTAGTTGCCCGCGTTCGTCGAGCACGTGCCCGAGTCCCACTTGCCGGCCTGAGCCGTCGAGTCGTCACAGCTCTGGTAGGCCAGCGTGTAGTTGCCGGCTTTCCAGCCGTGCTGAGCGAGCTCGAAGGCGATCGCCTTCGTCATCTGGATCGTCTGCGACCGGCCCGCACCCTGCAGCGGAAGGTCGGAGGCGAGCAGCAGATTGCCGTCAGGATTTTGAATCGCCGAGCACGTCGCCGCCGGAAGCGGTGTGGCGCCGGTCGAGTGCGCGAACGCGCCTCCGACCGTCACCGCCAGAGCGACGCCGATGAGCGCCATTCCGGCCGCCGAGCCCAACAAGATTCGGTTCTTCACAAGCCCTCCTTACTCTCTTGGAAGGTGAAACTGGGGGTGATGGCGACAGAGCATAGAGTGGATCGGCCGCTGCCGGAAGGTCGACCCGTTCGTGCAGTCTGGCCGGATCGCTACCGTGGTCACCACGATGCCTTCGGAGGAGCCGCTGAGCCTTCGAGGCGAGGAGCCGTGGCCGGTGCTTCCGGCGACGCGGCATGCTTCGCCTCCGCCCGGTACGCCCGCGGCGGCGAGGCAGCCGGTTGGTCCGGCGGGCGATCCGTCCGAGGCTTATCGGCCCGGGGGCGGCGTCTTCCGTCTTGCCTTCCTGCTCGGCATCCTCGCGATCGTGACCATCGGTGCGATCGCCCTCGGCAGCTCGCTCAAGCCGGGGGCCGGGACGAGAGCGGGCGTGAC
>DASZLW010000124.1:0-8351 GCA_035552175.1 Gaiellaceae bacterium
GCGGCGGCACGGACGGCCGCCTCGTCGAGCGGCACGCGCTCCTCACCGCGCCAGTCGAGCCGACCCGGGATCTCGACGATGTCCGAAAGCGGCACGAGTGGAGTCGGCTTGCGGTAGTGGAGGTCGTAGAGCCGGGCCCGATTGCCGCGAGCGATGTGGTAGACGTCGCCCGCGCCCTCGGTCGCGAGCAGCAGCACCTTCTCGCCGCGGCGCTGGAGGAATGCGTTCAGGCCAACGGTCGTCCCGTGCACGGTGAACGCGATCGACGCAGGCGAGTCGATCACCTGCCCGAGGCCGGCGAAGACGCCCTCGGTCAGGTCGTGCGGCGTCGTCGACGCCTTGCCGGCGGCATAGGTCCCGCGATCCTCGTCGTAGGCCACGACATCGGTGAACGTCCCCCCGATGTCCATTGAGACGCGGTACCGGCCCATCCAGCTCCTTTCGCCCGCCTCGACGGCCCGGCCTGGCGACCGGGCGCAGCGGCGGTTTTTGCTGAGGGCAACATAGGTTTTCTCCGGCAGGAATGCAACCTGGACCGTTTGGTCAGCGCGTGGCCCTCGCTCGCGCCCCCCGGGCGTACGCTGCAGCGGCCGCACCGGGGCTGACGAAGCCGTTTCGGAGATCGTCCAGCACGCGCTCCGGATCGCGCTCGGACGGGTTCCCGTACCCGCCGCCGTTGCCGGTGTGGATGCGGATCACGTCCCCGGTGTCGAGGCGAAGCGTCGTAACGACGGCGTGGCGCTCGACGGTTCCGTCCGCCCGAACCACCTCGACGAAGTTGGGAGAGCCGTCGTGACCACCCGCCTGCCCCCAGGGCGGGTGGACGTTGCGCGTGTAGACGCACGTGAGGAAGCAGCCGTCCCCGCGGATCCGGTACTCGAGCAGGATCCCCTTGCCGCCGCGGTTCCGTCCTTCGCCGCCCGGGGCGCTGCTCAACTCGAGCCGGTCGACGTACAGCCCGTACCGTGCCTCGGCGACCTCGGCCGGGCAGTTGAAGGTGTCGCCGTGGAGCCCGCTGAACTGCGCATTGAGCCCGTCGCGGTGGGCGGTTGCGCCCCAGCCTCCGACCTCGGGCTCGACGATCGTGAAGTGGCGGCCCGTGTCGGGATGTCGCCCTCCGATGAAGGTCCCGCAGATCGACGCGAAGCCGCCGGACGGCAAGCGGCCCGCAAGGTGCGGGGCGAGACAGCGCAGGATCAGGTCGTAGAGGCGCACCCGCACCTCGTAGTAGACGGCGTAGGCGGCCCTCTCCCGGGGGTCGAAGACCGAGCCCGGTCGCGTGAGCACCCTCAGGGGACGGTAGTGCCCCGCGTTGGCCGCCGAGCCCGCATCCGCGAGGTTCATCAGCACCATCTGGGCCGCGATCGCCGCCCCGTCGCGGGAGAGGTTCGACGGGCCCGCGTCCTGATCGGGGTTGTCGCGCAGGTCGACCAGCAGCTCGCCCGGCGAGATCCTGACCTCGACGTGGTAGACGGCACCGCTGTCCTGTTCCTCGGAGAGCGAGAAGGTCCCGTGGGGGAGCGATTCGAGCGCATGCAGCGCCACCCGCTCGCCCTGGTCGAGCAGGCGGGCGAGCGCATCGACGAACACCTCGACGCCGTGTCGATCGACGAGGCCCGTGATCCGCCGGGCTCCGAGCCGAACCGCGGCGATCCCGGCCCACATGTCGCCGACGAGGAAGTCGGGCAACCGGCTGTTCACCTGCATGATCCGGGTCACGGCCGTCAGCTCCTCACCGGCGTCGATCAGCTTCACGGCAGGCAGCCGCAGGCCTTCCTGGAAGATCTCCGTCGCTTCGGCCGAGATCGAGCCCGGCACCATCCCGCCGACGTCGTTCCAGTGTGCGATGTTCGCCGTCCAGGCGACGAGCCGGTCGCCCGCGAACACGGGCATCGCCAGCACCACGTCGTTCAGGTGCGTCACCCCTCCGTACGAGGGATCGTTCGTCACGAACACATCGCCGGGCCGGATCGTCCCGAGCTCGTGGAGCTCGCGGATCCGCTTGACCGCCTTGTCGAGCACCCCGACGAACGACGGGATCCCCGCACCGGAGGAGGCGAGATTGCCCTCTCCATCGGTCACGGCGGTGCCCGCGTCGAGCACCTCGTAGATGATCGCGCTCATGGCCGTCCGTCGCAGGGCGGCGAACATCTCGTCGCTGATCGCCTGGAGCGAGCCCTGGATGATCTCGAGCGTGAAGGGATCCGCGGCCGAAGTCACTCGACGCCGTACAGCGCGGCAGCCTGCTCGTCCGTGACGAAGCCGTTCCGAAGGTCGTCGAGGACGAGCTCGCGCGCGCGGCGGCGCGGATCACCGTAGCCGCCGCCGTTTCCGGTGTGGATCCGGATCACGTCGCCCTCGTCGACCGAGAGACCCGTCACGACCGCGAACCGCTCGGTCGATCCGTCGGCCCTGATCACTTCGGCGTAGTTCGGCGAGCCCTCGAGCCCGTCCGCCTGCGGCCACGGCCTGTGGATGTTTCGGGTGTAGGCGCACGTGAAGAAGCAGCCGTTCGAGCGGACGCGGTACTCGACGACGATGCCCTTGCCGCCTCGGTGCTCGCCCTCGCCGCCCGGAGCGTCGTTGAGCGCCAGGCTGTCGACGTAGAGCCCGTAGCGGGCCTCGGCGACCTCGGCCGGGCAGTTGAAGGTGTCGCCGTGAAACCCGCTGAACATGGCGCAGTTCCCGTCGCGGGCCTCGGAGGCGCCCCACCCCCCGACCTGCGGCTCGACGATCGTGAAGTGCCTGCCCGTGTCGGGGTGCCGGCCACCGATGAAGGTGCCGCAGATCGAGGCGAAGCTCCCGGCCGGAAGTCGCCCACCGAGGTGTGGGGCGAGGCAGCGCCAGATCAGGTCGTAGAGGCGGATCTCGACCTCGTAGTAGGTCGCGAAGGCTGCATGCGGAGCGGGCTCGAAGACCGACCCCGGACGTGTCAGCAGCCTCAGCCGCCGGAAGTGACCGGCGTTTGCCGAGGCATGCGACTCCGTGAGGTTCATGAACACCATCTGGGCGGCGACGAGAGAGCCGTCGCGCGAGGCGTTGTTCGGCCCGTGGTCCTGATCGGGGTTGTCGCGCAGATCGACGATGAACTCCTCGTCGGTGATCTCGACCGTCACCCGGTATACCTGGCCACTGTCCTGCGGCTCCTCGAGCGTGAAGGTCCCCTTCGGGAGACCCTCGAGCGTCTTCTTCGCGACCTGGTCGCCGAAGTCCATGAAGTGCTCGAGCGCGGTCAAGAACGTCTCGACCCCGTAGCGCTCGACGAGGTCGAGCAGGCGCCTCTCCCCCACGCGCGCCGCGGCGATCCCGGCCCACATGTCGCCGCGGAGGTAGTCCGGAAGCCGGCTGTTCACCTCGATGATCCGCATCACCGAGTCGATCGGCTTCCCGCCGGCGACGAGCTTGATGCCGGGAATGCGCAGGCCCTCCTGGAAGAGCTCGGTCGCATCGGTCGAGATCGACCCCGGCACCATCCCCCCGACGTCGTTCCAGTGGGCGATGTTCGCCGTCCAGGCGATGAGCTGCCCGTCGGCGAACACAGGCATCGCGAGCACCACGTCGTTCAGGTGCGTGACCCCGCCGTAGAACGGATCGTTGGTGACGAAGATGTCGCCCGGGCCGATCGCCCCCGGCTCCCCGTTCAGCTCGATGATCCGCATCACGGCCTTGTCGAGGACGCCGACGAAGGCCGGGATCCCTGCGCCGGACGAGGCGAGGTTCCCCCGCGCGTCGGTGATCGCCGTGCCCATGTCGAGCACCTCGTAGATGATCGCGCTCATCGCCGTCTTGCGAAACGCGGCGAACATCTCGTCGCTCGTCGCCTGGAGCGAGCTCTGGATGATCTCCAGCGTGATCGGCTCGGGGGCGACGGTCGCCATCAGGCGCGGCCGAGCTCGATGATCAGGTTCCCGTACTCGTCGACGGTCGCGTTGTTTCCCGGATGAACGACCGTGGTCGCTCCCTTCGTCTCGATGATCGCCGGCCCCGGGAAGCTCGCGCCGGGCTCGAGCAGGTCGCCGTCGTAGATCTCGGCGATGTGGATCCCCTCGGTTGCGTAGTCGACGCTCCGCGAGCCCTTCGACGCGTCCGAGAGCGGCCGTCCGGTGACGGGTAGCCGCGCAGGCGTGAGCTTGCCCACCTCGGCGACCGCGACCAGGTGCCCGCCGACGAACTCGACCGGCGCGTCGAGCCGGTAGGTGTACTCCCGCTCGTAGGAGTCGTGGAACGACCGTCCGATCGTCTCGACGGCTGAGACGTCGATCGTCCCCTCCGGCAGGCTGACCTCGACGCCGTGCTCCTGGTTCGCGTAGCGCAGGTTGGCGTGGCGGCCGAAGCGAACCTGGTCGGCGGTGATCCCCTCACCTGCGAACTGGTCGAGTGCTGCCCGCTCGAGCTCGGCGAACACGCCCTCGATGCGGCCGGCGCCTTCGGCCGACAGGTCGACGAGGCGCGTGAGGAAGTAATCGCGCCGGAGGTCGCTCATCAGCATCCCCCACGCCGAGAACACGTCGGCGTCGCGCGGGATCACCACCTTCCCGATCCCGAGCTCGCCCGCGAGCCCGACGGCGTGCATCCCGCCGCCGCCGCCGAACGCGACGAGCGTGAAGTCGCGCGGGTCGTACCCGCGGTTCAGGGAGATCAGCTTGAGCGCGTTGATCATGTTGTTGTTCGCGATGCGCACGACGCCCTGCGCGGCGGCTGCGCGATCGACCCCGAGGCGTTCGGCGACCTCGTCGAGCGCGCGACCGGCCGCCGCCATGTCTGCCTCGATCTCGCCGCCGCAGAAGAAGTCGCGGTTGATCCGCCCGAGCTCGAGATTTGCGTCGGTCGTCGTCGCCGCAGTCCCGCCCCGGCCGTAGGCTGCCGGCCCCGGAAGCGCCCCCGCGGAGCGCGGGCCGACGTGAAGCTTCCCGAAGTCGTCGACCCAGGCGATGCTGCCGCCGCCGTTTCCGATCTCGACGAGGTCGACGACCGGGACCATGATCGGGTAGCCCGCCGACAGACGGCTCCGCTCGATCCAGTAGTCGGAGATCACCTTCACGTGACCGCCTTCGATCAGCGAGCACTTGGCGGTCGTCCCGCCGATGTCGAGTGCGAGCACGTTCGGCTCGCCGATCAGGCGCCCGAGCTCGGCCGCGCCCCAGAACCCGCTCGCGGGCCCCGACTCGACCATCGTGATCGGGATCGCCTTCGTCTTCTCGACGGAGTCGACGCCGCAGTTCGACTGCATGATGTAGAGCTGGCCGTCGAACCCGGCCTCGCGGATGCCCGCGGCGAGCCGCGTCAGGTACCGCTCGGCGACCGGTTGCACGTAGGCCGAGAGGACGGTCGTGCTGGTGCGCTCGTACTCGCGCCACTCGCGCGTGATCTGGTGCGAGGCAACGAGCGACACCTCCGGCCAGAGCTCCCGCACCCGCTCGAGCAACGCCTGCTCGTGACCCGGGTCGGCGTAGGCGTGGAGCAGGCAGATCGCCACCGCCTCGACGCCGTCGGCCTTGAAGTCCTCGACGATCGACGGCACGCCGGCAAGGTCGAGCGGCTCGCGCTCGCGCCCGTCGTGCGTGAGCCGTCCCGGGACCTCCCGGCGCAGATAGCGCGGAACGAACGGCGGTGGCTTCTCGTAGTGGAGGTTGAAGTAGTCGGGGCGGTTCCCCCGCGCGATCTCGAGCGAGTCGCGGAAGCCCTTCGTCGTGATCAGTCCCGTCTTGATGCCCTTGCGCTCGGTGATCGCATTGATCACGAGCGTCGTCCCGTGCGCGAGGAAGCCGATGTCGCCGGCAGCGATTCCGCTCTTCGCGAGCACATCGAGCACGCCACGCTCGAAATCCGGCGGTGTCGTGTCGGACTTTGCGGTCAGGATCTCCTGGCGCCCGGTCTCGGGATCGGTCGAGAAGGTGACGAGGTCGGTAAAGGTGCCGCCGACGTCGGTCGCGGCCCGAAGCGTCGTCATTCGGGCATCCCGGTGTAGAGCCGGCCCGTCACCTGACCGACGACGAACCGGTCGATCGCCGCGGTGAGCTCCGAGCGGATCGGTGCGTCGAGCCATGCCTGGTAGCCGTCCGGGCTCTCCCAGCGGGCGTGCACGACGAACTCCTGCCCCTTCTCGACCGGCCGCAGCAACTCGCCGCCGCGATACGCAGGGATCTTCGCCGCGTGGCCGAGCACGTCGAGCCGCAGGAACGCCGCCACGAACGCGTCTTCGTCACCTGGGCGAACCGGAATGGTCAGGATCGAGTGCATCATCGCCGAGCTCCCCGCGGAAGCGGTCCTTTCTTACTGACCACGGGTGAAAAAGTCAACCGACGGGAAAGATCCGTTTACACTGAGGCGAACCGTGGTCGAGAACGACTTTCGGCATCTGGGGCAGAGACTCCAGGCACTCCGGCGAGGGCAGGGGCTGACGCTGGAGGTGCTCGCCACCGACAGCGGCCTCTCGGCAGGCTATCTCTCGCAAATAGAGAACGGCCAGGCGGTCCCCTCCTTGACTGCGCTCCAGGTGATCGCCGCCAGTCTCGGTGTCGAGGTGGCGACGTTCTTCCCCGACGACGGGAACGCGACCACACGGGTCGTGAGGGCGGCGGATCGGCACGCGTTTCGCTTCGAGCCACAGTCGGGAGAGGAATACGCGGTGCTCGCCCAGCAGGTGAAGGACTCGTCGTTCTCGGCGGTCTATGCCCGTCACCTGCCCGGAGCCGGCGCGCTGCCCTTCCGGCATCTCGGCGAGGAGTTCGCTCTCGTCGTCTCCGGCACGTTGAGGCTCATCATCGGCGACGAAACAAGGGAGATCGGGCCCGGCGAGTGGGCGCACTACTCCTCGCAGCACGGCCACGCCGCCGAGGTCGTATCGGAGGAGCCGGTCGAAGCCCTGTGGATCCTCACCCCGGCGATCGTATGAGCACCGCAGAGCGAAAGGACAGGAAGGCCGAACCGGTCGGCCCCGACGAGGGCAGCGTCGATCTGGGCAACCTCCTCGGCCGGCGGCTTCGCGAGCGCAGGCGCGAGCTCGGTCTCACCCTCGCCGACGTGGCGTCGGCCGCAGGGATCTCGGTCGGGCACTCGTCATCGATCGAGAAGGGAACGACGCTGCCTTCGCTCCATGTGCTCGCGCGGTTCGCGCACGTGCTCGACCTGACGCTCGCCGAGGTTCTCCGTGCCTCCCCGAGCGCGAGGATCGCGCACGGCCGGATCGAGGCCAAGCCCGGCACGGTGAGACTCGTCGGCGCGGGATCGCGCATCCAGGTCACACACACCTGGCAGCCGGCCGGCCCGGCCGGCGCGTTCCCGTTTCCCCTGGTCGGCGAGGACGTCTTTGCCTTCGTCGACGACGGAACGGTCGAGATCCAGGTGAACGGCACCCGGCACGAACTGGGCCGAGGAGACTCGATTCACTGCCACGCGCCACGAACGATCGCGTGGACGGTGACATCGAAGGCCGGCGCCGGTGTCGTCTGGGTCGCGGGCGCGCTCCGCTCATCGGGCTGAGCTCTCGAGCCCACGCCACCGCGCCAGGCGGGCCTCTGGGGACGCGGCCGGCGACCGGCATCGACTGCGGCGACGAGATGCACTCGGAGGCTGCCGTTCGCCGCATCGAGCGATTCCGAAGGTCATTTCCCAGCGGATCGTTAATCCGCTCGATACCGATGCGGCGTATCATCAGATGAAGTCTCGACTCTTCCGCATCGCGTTTGGCCGAAACTCTCCGGTGGCGATGTGGTTGTGTGAGTCGCTTCTTGTCGCATGTCTTTGTGCGCAATAATGTCTTGCCTTTACCGGTGTACTACGACGCATTGTCGATACCAGGATTCGAAGCTAAGAAATGGTTGTGATTTTCTTCTGACTATTGCGCGAGCGCAGCGCCGAGCGCTACGTTGGCAATGTTGCCGCCGAAGCTCGGATCGTCATATCCGAGAAATATCTGCGGCGTTATCAGTCTCGAACTCCCGAATGGAGGAGGAATGGCGAACAGCCTGAGGATCAAGGTGAACGGGCTCACCCACGGCGTAAGTGCGAGCCTCGATACACCGCTTCTGTACGTCTTGCACAACGAGCTCCACCTGCATGGCCCGCGGTTTGGTTGCGGCCTTGCGCAGTGTGGCGCCTGCTCGGTGCTCTTGGACGGCAAGGAGATCCGCTCATGCGTCACACCTGTGGCAGCAGTGAGCGGGAAGACGATCACGACGCTCGAAGGTCTGCCGGCCCTCTATGCGGCGCAGCGTGGCACGACGGCTGCGGCTCCGGCGTTGCATCCATTGCAGCAGGCGTGGATCGACGTTCAGGTGCCGCATTGCGGCTACTGCCAGAACGGGATGATGATCCAGGCTGCCGACCTGCTCGCGACGACGAAGAACCCG
>DASZLW010000125.1:0-6191 GCA_035552175.1 Gaiellaceae bacterium
TCGGCGACGTTCCACACCCAGACCGTCCTCCACAACTCGATGGAGACGCATCAGACGATCGCCCGCTGGGTCGGCGGCTCCCTCGAGGTCCATACCTCGACGCAGTACATCTGGGGCGTCCGCGACCAGCTCGCGACGGCACTCGGACTCGCGCCGGACAGGGTGCGCGTCGTGTGCGAGTACATGGGCGGCGGGTTCGGCTCGAAGACGAACGCCGACGACTACACCTTCATCGCGGTCGAGCTCGCCCGCCGCACCGGGCGCCCGGTCCATTGCGCCCTCGCCCGGCGCGAGGAGCACGTGATCGCCGGCAATCGCAACGCGACGATCCAGCATCTCGAGGTCGGCGCCCAGGCCGACGGAAGGCTCGTGGCGCTCACCGGGGACTTCGTCAACGCGACGGGGTACGCGGGATGGAACTCGATGATCGAAGGGCCGATGCACGCCCTGTACGCCTGCCCGAACGTCCGCACGCGGACGAACGCGGCGAAGCTCAACCTGCCGCCGATGAAGGCATTTCGCGCACCGGGGTTCGTCGAGGGGACGTTCGGCCTCGAGTGCCTGCTCGACGAGCTCGCGCAGAAGCTCTCGATCGACCCGCTCGAGCTTCGCCGGCGCAACAACGCCGAGGAGGATCCGGCCGACTGGAAGCCCTTCTCGAGCAAGAACCTGCTCGAGTGCTACCGGCGCGCCGAGCCGCACTGGGAGCGGCGTCACGAGGTGCGCGCGCGGTCGACCGAGACGGTGAAGCGAGGCTCCGGGCTCGCGTCGCAGATCTGGTACGGCGGCGGCGGCCCGCCGAGCTACGCCTGGCTGCGACTCGGAGCGAACGGCCATGCCACCGTCGTCACGGCGACGCAGGACGTCGGCACCGGGACGAAGACCGCGCTCGCGCAGATCGCGGCCGAGGAGCTCGGGATCCCGCTCGCGCACGTCACCTTCGCGGTCGGCGACACCGAGCGCGGCCCCTACTCCACCCTGTCGGCCGGCTCGTCGACCCTTCCCTCGATGGGCCCGGCGGTGCGTGCGGCCGCAGCCGACGTCCGCCGGCAGGTGCTCGACCTCGCAGCTCAGCGGTACGAGGCCGACGGCGCGAAGCTCGCCCTCGAGAACGAGGCGATCGTGTTCCCCGACGGGTCGCGCCGGCCGCTCGCCGAGCTCGTCGGCGTCCTCGGGAACGCGCAGATCCTCGGCTCCGGCTCGCGCGGCCCGAACCCGGCCGGGATGCAGGTCTACACCTTCGGCGTCCAGGTCGCGGAGGTGGCGGTGGACATCGAGACCGGCGAGATCGTGGTCGAGCGCGTCGCGGCGATCCACGACGTCGGCCGGGTGATCAACCCGCTCGGAGCGTCGAGCCAGATCGAGGGCGGGATCATCCAGGGGATCGGCCACACGCTTTCCGAGGAGCGGCTCACCGATCCGGCGACCGGTCGCATCCTCACGAGGACGCTCGACGCCTACCGCATGCCGACGATCGCAGACGTGCCCGAGATCGTCGGCGAGCTCGTCGACGTGCCCGACACGCACCTGACGAACCTCGGCTCGAAGGGGCTCGGGGAGCCGCCGATAATCCCCGTCGCCGCCGCGATCGCGAATGCGATCCGCGACGCGACCGGTGCCTCCGTCCGTTCGCTCCCGATCACCCGCGCAGAGATGCTCGCCGCCCTCGCCGAGGCCCGCGAGCGGGAGAGGCGCGCCGGCCGGGAGAAGGTTCCGGCCGCTTGAGCACGCAGCCGCCGCAGGAACCGGGTCTGGTCGCCGGACGTGGGCTCCGGATCGTCCGGCCGGAGAGCTTCGACGAGATCGGGCCGGGAGCGGTCCTGCTCGCCGGCGGCACCGAGGTCGTGCCCCAGCTCCGCGACGGGCTGCTTCGCACCGACACGCTCGTCGACATCGCCGGCCTTCTCCCGACCGGCGTCAGCGGGGGCCGGATCGGCGCGGGAACGACCCTGGCCGAGCTCGAAGCGAGCTCGGAGATCCCCGACGCGCTCCGCGAGGCCTGCCGGCTCGCCTCGTCGCCGCAGCTCCGTAACATGGGCACCGTCGGCGGCAACCTGCTTCAGTCCACGCGGTGCTGGTACTGGCGGCTCGCCTACCCGTGCCACCTCCACGGCGGCGACCGCTGCCACGCGCGCGAGGGCGAGCACCGCGAGCATGCGATCTTCGGGAACGACGTGTGCGCCTCGGCCCATCCGTCGGATGTCGCGGCCGCGCTCCTCGCCCTGGGAGCGACCGTCCGCACGAACCGGCGGGCGCTTCCGATCGGCGAGCTCTACCGGGTGCCGCAGCGGGGCGCCGCCGGGGTGACCACGCTCGAGCCGGGCGAGGTGCTGCTCGAGCTCGAGGTCCCGACCCCTGAGGCCTCGGTCTACCTGAAGGCGATGGATCGCAAGCGTTGGGCGTTCGCGATCGCCGGCGTCGCAGCCGTCCGGGCGGACGACGAGACTCGCGTCGCGCTCGCCGGAGTCGCGCCGATCCCGTGGCTCCTCGAAGGACCGATCGACGAGGCGACGCCCCTTCCCGGGACGGCGTTCAAGGTCGAGCTGGCAGGTGCCCTCGTGAAGCGGGCACTCGCTAGCATCAACTCCACATGAGGTCGACGAGGCTTGCCGCCGCCGGCGCGGCGTTCATGCTGGCGGCGCTCCTGGCAGGTTGCGGGGGGTCGTCGAACAAGGCCACGACCTCGACGGCCGCAGCGGGCGGCTCGTCGAACGCGGCCACGACGTCGACGGCCACAGCGACCAAGACCGGCTGCACGGTCGTCGCATCGCCGCCGGCGATGCCGGCCGGGAAGCTGAAGAAGCCGACGACGGTCCTCGACAAGAGCAAGACCTACGACGTCACGATCGTGACGAACTGCGGCAGCTTCACGTTCAGGCTCGACCAGGCTCAGTCGCCGCACGCCACGGCATCGTTCGTGTCGCTCGTACAGCGCGGGTTCTTCAACAAGACCGTGTTCCATCGCATCGCCGTCGGCTTCGTGATCCAGGGCGGCGACCCGACCGGGACGGGCTCGGGCGGCCCGGGATACGAGACCGTCGACACGCCTCCCGCGAGCGCGAACTACACGCACGGGGTCGTCGCGATGGCGAAGACCCAGACGGAGGCGCCGGGAACGGCGGGCAGCCAGTTCTTCGTCGTGACCGCGCCGAACGCGGGCCTCACGCCCGACTACGCGATCATCGGGAAGGTGACGAAAGGGCTCGCCGTCGTCGACCGGATCGGGACGCTCGGCGACGCGAACCAGGCGCCGACGATGGTCGTCGAGATCATCCAGGCGACCGTCAAGGAGTCGTAAGGGGTGATCTCGGCGGTGGTGCTCGCCGCCGGGGCCGCGACCCGCTTCGGCTCGCCGAAGCAGCTGCTGCTCCTGCCCTACGTCCTCGAGAGCCTGCTCGCGGCGCCGATCGACGAGATCGTCGTCGTCGCGGGCGCCTACCCGATCGAGGAGAGCGAGTCGCTCGACCTCGCCGGGGTCCGGGTCGTCGGCTGCCCGGACTGGGCGGTCGGGCCGGGCGCGAGCCTGCGGTGCGGTCTGGCGGCGCTCGGCGAGGACGTGGAGGCGGTGGTGATCGTGCTGGCCGACGGGCCGTACCTCGATCCGCGCGCGGTCGAGCGCGTGCTGGCGCATCGCGATCAGGCCGAGTTCGTGGCGGCGACCTACGACGGTGTCCGCAGCCATCCGGTCGTGATCGCGAGGTCGCTCTGGGAGAAGATCCCGGACGACGGAGGCCGCGGGCTGCCCGTGCTCCTCGTGGCGTGCGACGATCTCACCGCGCCGGGCGACATCGACACGCCCGATCTCGCCCGCGATCTGTAGAGGCTTGACGGGCTTCTAGCCTCCGCGGACGAACTCGTATGCGAACGCACCGCCTGCGGTTCCGAGGATCGGAGCGGCGATGTAGACCCAGATCGCGTGGAGGTCGCCGGAGACGATCGCAGGGCCGAGCGAGCGCATCGGGTTCATCGAGGCGCCCGAGATCGGCCCGCCGAAGAGCGCGTCCAGGGCGACCACACCGCCCACGGCGATCGCCGCAGCCTCGCCCACTGCGCGGGTGTCGGTCGCGACGGCCAGCACGACGAACATCAGGAAGGCGCTCATCACGACCTCCCACAGGAACGCCTGCGCCTGCGAACCGGCGGGAAGGGTGGCGCCGACGTGGGCGATGTCGCCGAGCGAGGCCCGGAGGAGCGCGGCGGCCGAGAGCGCGCCGGCGAGCTGCGCGGCCCAGTAGCCGGCCGCGTGCCGCCAGGGAAAGTGACGGGTGAGCGCGAATGCGAGCGTGACCGCCGCGTTGAAGTGCGCTCCCGACACGTGCCCGACGGCGTAGATCATCACCATGATCACGAGGCCGAACGTGAGCGCGACACCCAGGTGGCCGAGCTGATGTCCGCGAGCGTCGACCATGATCGCCCCGGCGCCGGCGAAGACGAGCGCGAACGTCCCGATCGCCTCGGCAGCGAGCGAGCGCGCCAGGGAGCGCGAGATCACGAGAGCAGCGATCCGACGAGGAGCCCGACCCGCCGGTCGATCTCGTCGCGGATCGGGCGAACCTGCTCGAGGCTCGCGCCGGCCGGGTCGTCGAGCTTCCAGTCCTCGTACCGCTTGCCCGGGTAGATCGGGCAGGCGTCCCCGCAACCCATCGTGATCACCACGTCGGCCTCGTGTACGGCGTCGTCGGAGAGAAGCTTCGGACGCTCCTGACCGAGGTCGATCCCGAGCTCGGCCATCGCCTCGACGACCGCCGGATTCAACGTCTCCGCGGGATCGCTCCCCGCCGACCGCACGTCGATCCGTCCGCCCGAGCGGAGCGAGGTGAGCGCCGCGGCCATCTGGCTCCGTCCGGCGTTGTGGACGCAGACGAAGAGCACCGAGGGAGCGTTCACGGCTCGAACACGGTGCGGAGACGATCGATCGCCTCGGGAACGAGCCGGTAGTAGGCCCAGGTCCCGCGCCGCTCGGCCTCGACGAGGCCGGCGTCGCGAAGGATTCGCAGATGGTGGGAGATCGTAGGCTGCGAGAGGTCGAAAGCGGCGGTGAGATCGCAGACGCACGTCGACTCCGAGAGCCCGAGCCGGTTGACGATCGCGACGCGCGTGGGGTCGGCGAGCGCCTTGAAGATCCTCGCGATCCCCTGCGCCGCGGCGCGCGGCATCGGCGGGGTGTCGGGATCCCCGCAGCAGATCGGCTGGAGCACGCTCAACGTCTTCATTGACGTTCATCAATATAGCCGGTACGGTCCTTCATCGACCACGATCGATGAAAGGAGGATCCCATGAGGCACGTCGGCTGCTGTGACGACGACTGCTGCGGTGGCGGCGGCGGCTGCTGATCGCCCGGACGCATCGGGCAGGCGCCTGCCCTGCGCGTCCGCGGGGCAATCCCCGCGACCGAAGCTCCGCTTGCGTCAGGCTTGCGGCGAGGCTGTCGAGCGGAGCCCTGCGAGCTTGTCCCGCAGTCCCGCCGACATCGGCTCGTCTGCCGCGATCCGGACGAAGTGCCGGAGCTTCTCCTCGAACCGGAACCGCTTGTCGCACCCGGGGCACGACGCGAGGTGCTCGCGCGCCTCCACGACCTCGGCGTCCGAGAGCATCCCGTCCATGTAGGGCTGCATCATCGTTTCGCAGTCACCGCATCCGCATCCCATCAGTTCGTCACCGCCTTCTCCGCGAGTCTCTGCTTGAGGATGCGCCGGCCGCGATGGAGCCGCGACATCACCGTCCCGACGGGAATGTCGAGGATCTGCGCCGCGTCCGCGTACGAGAACTCGCCGATGTCGACGAGCACGATCGCGTCGCGGAAGTCGTGCGGGACCTCGGCGAGTGCGTCGACGACCGAGTTCTGCGAGAGGCGCTCGATCACACGCTCCTCGTCCGGGTTCTCGTCCGGCATCGTGGACTCGAGCTTGTTGTAGAGGAAGTAGTCGCCCTCTTCGAGCGGCTGCAGATCGGGCGTCCGTTGTGCGCGACGGCCTCGATCGATGTTCAGGTTCGTGAGGATCCGGAGCAGCCAGGCCCGGAGATTCGTTCCCGGCTGGTACTGCTGCCACGCCCGGAAGGCGCGTGCGTAGGTGTCCTGCACTAGATCCTCCGCCTCCTCACGGGAGCCGGCGAGACGTCGGGCGACCCGGAAAACCTGGTCGCTGAGTTCGAGCGCCTCTTCCTCGAAGCGGACTCGGTCACGCGCAACC
>DASZLW010000126.1:0-12329 GCA_035552175.1 Gaiellaceae bacterium
CAGATGGTGCGGATCGGCGAGGAGACCGGTGAGCTCGAGAAGATGCTCGGAAAGGTGGCCGACTTCTACGAGGACGAGGTCGACGCGGCGATCGACGGCCTGAGCGCCATGATCGAGCCGCTGATGATGATGATCGTCGGAGCAATGGTCGGGGTGATCCTCATTTCGATGTACCTCCCGATGTTCAAGATGTTGAAGCTCGTCAGCCAGAGCGGCTGAGCGAAGCTTGCGGCGTCCCGGAGCCGCGCGGAGGTTCGCGTGACGCCGTCAACCTCATCCGGAGCTGTTCAGTCTGGTTCGACATGAGCACGCTCGAAGCGACGGTTTCGTCCAGGGGCGGCCCGGGGTGATCCTCGCCCTCGCCGTCGTCATCGTCGCCACTTCATCGTCGGCGCCGTGACCGTAACCGTTACGAGAGGTGTGTCAGGTTCGTCCGAGGGAGCCATTTTACCTCTGCCTTACATTCGCGAGACTTGCATCTGACAGCCCTGGTCGATCATTCAGGGGTGAAGACGCCCCTGACGATGTCTCTCGCGAGGATGTCCGCTGTGACACGCTCGTCGAGAATGAGAAAGCTCGTGATCCCGTGCGTCGCCGCCGCCGCGCTCGTGCTCGCCGCCGCCGTGAGCGCTGCGCAGATCCCGCGGACGCCGCGGCTGCCTGCCGGCTGGTCGCACGCCGCGATCAACGTCGTGATCCGGCGCCAGCCGCACACGCTCACCTACGACCGCGGGCGCGTCCAGACCGTGACCGCGAGCTCGCTGACGATCCGCGAGCAGGACGGCAGCGTGTGGACGATCGACGTCGCGCCGAACGCCAACATCACGATCGACGGCAGGCCGGCCTCTCTGTCCCAGGTGCGGCGCCTCGAGATCGCGGTGACGGTCGAGGTCGACGGCGGCGCAGCGGTGAGCGTGAAGGTCACGATCCCGCCGGCGCTCGCCGCTCAGATCGCACGGCAATCCAGGAGAGGGACGAGGCGATGAGCGCGATCGCCGGGTCGCTCGGAGGCATTGCGACCCTCCGGATCGGGATCGCCGGCGGCTGTCTCGTCTCCGGGGCCTTGGCCGACGCCGGGGCAGCCTAGACTCAGCCCATGGCCGGTCACGTGCTCCTCGTCGAGGATGAGCCGTCTGTGGGTGAGCTCGTCCGCGGCTACCTCTCGCGGGACGGGTGGATGGTGATCTGGGTGCGGACCGGCGAGGAGGCGCTTGCCGAGCTCGACCGGCACCCGGTTCGGATCGTGATCCTCGACATCGGGCTCCCGGGAATCGACGGCTTCGAGGTGTGCCGGAAGATGCGGAACCACTCGCGGGTGCCGATCCTGATGCTGACCGCGCGAGACGAGGAGCCCGACCGGATCGTCGGTCTCGAGGTGGGGGCCGACGACTACCTCGCGAAGCCGTTCTCGCCACGCGAGCTCGTCGCCCGTATGAAGGCGATCCTCCGGCGCTCGGAGCCGCAGCCGACGCAGGATCTGCTCGAGCTCGGGGACGTGATGCTGAACCGGGGGACACACGACGTGACGATCGCGGGCGCGGCCGTCGAGCTGACTGCGAAGGAGTTCGATCTGCTCGCCTACTTCCTCTCGAACCCCGGGGCCGTCCTCTCCCGCGATGTTCTCCTCGACCGCGTGTGGGGGGTCTCCTACCCCGGCGGGACACGCACCGTCGACGTCCACGTCGCGCAGCTCCGCCGCAAGCTCGGCCGACCAGGTCTGATCCGGACGCTGAGGGGGAGCGGCTATAAGGCGGTCGGCGCGTGAGGACGCTGAAGGGCCGGCTGTTCGCGGCGACGCTCGCCGCGCTCGCGCTGACCCTGATCCTGACGACCGTGATCGGCGCCGTGCTGATCCGCCAGCAGGTCGACCGGGCGCAGGTGAGCGTCCTCGCCGGGCAGGCCGACGGCCTCGCCCGGACCCGCCGCGAGTCCGTCAGCTACAACAACTCGAACCTGCTCTCGGGCGGCGTCCGGACGATCGTCAACCTCCGCTCGCACTTCGCCAGGTACGTCCCCGACACGGCCCGCGGGAGCAACGGCGAGACCGACTACCAGGGGAAGCGGTACCTCTACTCCTACCGGTTGATCCCGCATCGCGGGCTGCTCCTCCTCCGCCCGGCGAGCGACCGGGCCTCCGCGTGGCACTCCCTCGTCAAGGATCTCCTGCTGGCGGCGCTCGCCGGTGCTGCGCTCGCCGCGCTCCTTTCCCTCTTCGTCGCCCGGTCGATCGTGCGCCCGGTGAGGCGGGTCGCCGAGGCGAGCCACTCGCTCGCGCTCGGCGAGGCCCCGGAGCCTCTCCCCGAGGAGGGAGCGCGGGAGCTCGCCTCGCTCGCGCAGGCGTTCAACGAGATGGCCGAGCAGCTCGCCGCCTCGCGCGAGAGCGAGCGCACCTTCCTGCTCTCGGTGAGTCACGAGCTGAAGACTCCGCTGACCGCGATCCGCGGGTATGCCGAAGGCCTCTCGGAGGGTGCGTTCACGCCCGGCGAGGCGGCCGACACGATCCTCGTCGAGAGCCGCCGGCTCGAGCGGCTCGTGCGCGACCTGCTCGACCTCGCCCGCATGAATCGGCGCGAGTTCTCGATCCGGCGCGAGGCGGTCGACCTCGCGGAGGTCGCGCGCGAGGCGGCCGCGAGGCACGAGGCGGCGGCGAAGCAGTTCGGCGTCCTGCTCTCGGCGGAGGGTGACGAGTCGTGGGTCGAGGGCGATCACGACCGCCTGCTCCAGGTCGCGTCCAACCTCGTCGAGAACGCGTTGCGCGAGACCCCGCCGTCGGGCTCGGTCGCCCTCCGGGCCGAGCCGGGCAGGCTCGTCGTCTCGGACACGGGCCCGGGCCTCGCCCTGGACGATCTTCCGCGCGCGTTCGACAGGTTCTTCCTCTACGACAAGTACGGCCGCGAGCGCCCCGTCGGAAGCGGCCTCGGGCTCGCGATCGTGAAGCAGCTCGCACAGGCGATGGGCGGCGACGTCGAGGTCGAATCCTCGCCCGGACACGGGGCGAGGTTCGTCGTCTCGCTGCCGAGCGCGGCACGGGCAGCCGAGCCCGCGACCGCTCTGCCCGCCTGACCGATCTCGTCAGCGGTCGCAGTCGCGGGTCATCCAGGGGCACGCAGCTTCGAGGTGTCGACGACCTCGAAGTCGGAGCCCGTGAGGCGGCCGAGGCTGTGGAGGTCGTCGTTCGACCAGCGCGGGTCGGGCGCGCCGCTGATGTACCAGGGAGAGCCGTTGTCGGCGAGGATCATCCCGTATCGCTTCAGCGCCTCGAGCACGATCCGGGACTGGGGCGGGAAGCTCGCGATGTCGACGCCCGCCTTCAGCCGGACCCGGAGGCCCATCGGCGGCAGCGAGGGATCGGACGAGTCGCTCGCGAAGTGACGCGCCGGATAGACGTAGCCGCGGCGCGTGCGCGGGGCGGTGAACCGGAGCGCGTGGTCGATCGCGCCCGCGGCGACCTCGTCGTAGCGCGCGAGGCCGGGCAGGATCGGGAGCCCGGCCGCATCGGCCGAGGTCCACCCTGCGGGGCGAAGCCTGTTCGAGCGGAGCGACCAGATCGCGCCCGATCCGGCTGCCCAGTGCGCGCCGCTCCGGCGGAGCGCATACAGCTCGTACAGGGTGCACGTGTCTCGGTCGACGATCAGGGCGTGCCGGTCGCCGCCGTCGGGGTGCGGATCGCCTTCGATCGGCACGGACGCGGGGATCGGGTACGGGCCGGGATCCGACTCGTCGGTGTAGTCGAAGGCGGGCCGTGCGTGAGGGGTGGCCTTCCCGGAGACGACGACGTAGGGGATGCCGATCTTCTGGCCGTCGTAGAGGCCCGAGCCGAAGTCGGGGTGCACCGGAGCGTCGAGTCCGATCGAGCGGATGAGCGTCGCCGAGTCCTTCGCGACCGGTAGGCTGTCGACGCGCCGGTTCCACACGCTCGTCGCAGGGAAGACTGTGCAGCCGCCGACCACCGGCGGCGCCGGGCCGGGTGCGGCGCCGGCCGTCGCGCACAGCAGTCCGGCCGCGACCACGGCCACTGCGGGCGCCCGCATCAGAGAAGGTTGCGGCGAATCGCGATCGCCACGGCGTGCGTCCGGTTCGCAGCTCCGAGCCGCTGTGCCGCATGGCGGACGTGTGTCCTCACAGTCTCGAGTCCGATCTCGAGTTGCTGCGCTATCTCTTCGAGCTGGAGCCCCTGGGCAAGGAGCGAGAGCACCTCACGCTCTCGACCTGTCAGATGGACGTCCTGGACGTCCGCCTTGTTCATCGTGCGGCATTCTACAGGCGCACTATCCCTAATACGATGACGTCGCAGTAAAGAAAGAGTTAGCTACTCAGAACGTATCGAGCACGGCGCGCCGGCGGGATGCGTACTCGAGCAGCCGGAACAGCCCATACCCGGCGGCTGCGTAGGCTAGGCCGATCGCGAGCTCGGTGAGCACGAGGCCCGAGACGCTCGACAGGCCGGCGCCGGCCGCGATCCGGCGGGCGGCCATGATCCCGTGCGTCAGGGGCAGGCAGCGGCCGATCGCCGAGAGCCAGCCCGGCAGCACGGCGAGCGGGACGTTCACGCCGCAGAGCAGCAGCATCAGGAAGTACGCGAGGTTCGCGACGAAGAAGAAGTCCTTACCGTAGAGCCCGATCGAGCCGAGCACCATCCCGAAGGTCGTGCACGCTGCCGCCGTGATCACGACGACGAGCGCGAGCGCGGGCAGCGACGCGGCCGGCGGCCGGAAGTGCAGGAAGACGACGCCGACGAGAAAGCCGAAGAACGATACGACGAGCCCGTTCGCGAGCACCGGCACCCCGCGGCCGAGGAACACGGCCATCCGGTTCGCCGGGGAGGCGAGCAGCGGCCCGAGCGTCCCGAACTGCCGCTCGTTCGCCACCGCCATCGTCATCCCGTACACCGACGACATCGCGCAGACCTGCACGGCGTTCCCGACGATGAAGAACGCGTCGTTCTCGCCCGTGTCCGCGTACCGCCCGAGGTAGGTGAAGAAGATGATCTGGAAGAGCGGCGAGCCGAGCATCGTCGGGATGTAGAGCGACGGCTTGATCCAGTTGAACAGGGCGCGGAACGAGATCAGGCCGCCGACGAAGAAGATCCGCAGGTTCGCCGCGATCACGGAACGATCACGTGAGCGACAGGGTCGCGCGGGCCCGGGCGGCGCGCTCGAAGATCCGCAGGAAGAACGCGGCGAGCACGAAGTACGCGACCCCGACGACGGCGCACATCGCGATCGGGAACCAGACAGCGCCGTGGCCGAGCGCGGCATGCCGGATCGCGGCGATCCCCCATGACGGCGCGAGGAGCCAGGAGATCGGCCGGACGAAGCCCGGCAGGAGCGCGATCGGGAACAGGAGCCCCGTTGCGACCCAGACCGGGTACTCGAGCAGGTTCGAGAGCGCGCTCGCGTGGCGGTAGAGCACGAAGCTCGAGGCCATCAGGAGCCCCATCAGCCCGAGCGAGACGACGCCGGCCGGAACCGCGATCACGAAGGCGAGCGGATGGGCGAAGTGGAGGGGGACGCCGAAGCAGATCCGCCCCCAGACGAGCGTCGCGACGAGGGCGTATGCGCCGATCACCGAGGTCGCGAGCGTGAGCGGCAGCAGCACGACGAGGAAGGGCGGCGGGGAGCCGACGAGCAGCTCGAGCGTCCCCTGCCAGCGGTTCCACTGCAGCGCGCCGCCCGACCCGAAGAGCGTCGACGACCAGATCCCCATCATCCCGGCCCCGAGCGCCGCGTACAACAGCGTCCCGGCCTGCCCGCCGGCCTTGAAGAGGTAGAAGGCGATCGAGGCGAAGATGATCGGCTGCAGGACGCACATCAGCAGAAAGAACCGCGACACGGTGAACTCCTTCACGCGCAGCGCGAGCCCGACGCGAACGATCCGCAGGTAGCTCACGCGCTCTCCGCGTCGGTGACGAGCGCGACATAGGCATCCTCGAGCGTCGGCTCGCGCGTCGCGATCCTCCCGATCTGCGTCCCGTCGAGGAAGCCCGTGAGGGTGGGTGCGAGCTCGAGGCCGTGCGGCGACTGGATCGTCAGCACCTGCGCCTGCTCGCGATCCTCGACCGACACCGATGTCACGCCCGGAAGCGCCCGCAGGCGCCGCAAGGTGTCGTCGTCGATCCCGAACACCTCGACCTCGAGCACGGTCCGGTCGACGACGTGCCGCTTGAGCTCGCGCGGCGTCCCCTCGGCGACGATACGGCCCTTCGCGATCACGGCCACGCGGTCGCAGAGCGTGTCCGCCTCGAACATGTAGTGCGTCGTCAGCAGCACGGTCTTCCCCGCAGTGATGAGCCCCGCGATCATCGAGCGGAGCGCGCGCGCGCCGACCGGGTCGACGCCGATCGTCGGCTCGTCGAGGAACACGACCTCGGGGTCGTGGATGATCCCGCGCGCGATATGGAGCCGCTGCCGCATCCCGCGCGAGTAGCCCTCGACGCGCTCCTGCTCCCGGCCGTCGAGCCCTACGAGGTCGAGCACCTCGTCGATCCGCTCCCGCTGCCGCCGCCCGGTGACGCCGTAGAGCTCGGCGAAGTAGCGGAGGTTGTCGTAGGCGGAGAGCCTCTCGTAGAGGCCGCGGTCGCCGCCGAACACGTAGCCGATCCTCTTTCGCACCTCCCGCTCGTCGTGGACGACGTCGAGCCCGAGCACCCGCGCCTCGCCGGCCGTGGGCAGGAGCAGCGTGATCAGCACCTTGATCGTGGTCGTCTTCCCGGCTCCGTTCGGCCCGAGGAGGCCGAACAGCTCGCCCTCGGCGACCCTGAACGAGATCCCGCGCACAGCCTCGACCTCGAGCGGGCGGCGGCGGAACACGCCCGTGTTCGTCCTGTAGGTTCGCCTCAGCTCCGAGACGTCGATGACGGCATCGGCCATGCGCTAACGCTAGCCACCGGCGCCTCGCAGGAGGTCTGCGGCTCCCCCTCGCAGCAGCCGAGCTTGAACCTGCACCTGGGACACTGCCACGTCCCGTGGCGCCACTCCATCGCTGCCGCGCAGCGCCAGCACTTCTCGCTCTCGGTCACCCCGTCAGCGTAGGTTCGGGATCGGACGCTCGGCTACCATGGCTCCGCCTTGGCGGCGTAGCTCAGCTGGTTAGAGCGCCGGACTCATAACCCGGAGGTCGGTGGTTCGAGCCCACCCGCCGCTATTCAGGAAGGGCTGTCTTCCGGGGAGGATGAGCTTCCGTGGCGGCGATGACGGCCCGGTCGGTTACCGAGCGGAACGAGTTCGCTAGGGCAGCAGCAGGCGGAGGGTGTCGTCAGAGGTAGACACACTCCCGCTCCTCGGCACCGAGAGCACGCTCCCCGTCGCCCCGTCGTACACGCCGGTCCCGCCGACGATCGCCAGGTGAGTGGGCGCATCGGTTCCCAGCCTGAACACGGTGATCACCGCAATCGCCCCGCCGGCCAGCAGGTAGTTGCCGTAGCACGGGCCCGACGCGCCGACGCCGCCTTCGGCCACCGTGCACGTCATCTGAAGCCGCCCCGCGTGACCGCCCGCCCGCGAGCGGACGTCGCTCGTGAACGCGAATTGGTCGCCGATCCGGGGAGGTGCGTGCATGCCCTCGCGCGGCGGTGCGTCGATGAAGTTGGCTGGTACGACCACATGGAAGGTGAAGCTCGCAGTCGCCGTGGTCGTACTGCCGGCGTGCGCCGACCCCGGCAGCGGCGCCGTAGCGACGACTACCAGTACCACTGTCACCAAGCCGATGCGCTTCATCTTCGCCTTCTAGGTTGTAACCGGACGGGCTCGGTTGTAACCGGATCTCGACCGGTACTTTCACGATCTCGAACCGATCGTCCGTGGGGGCTCCACCGGTCAACTCGATCGGCCAGGTGGGGGCCGACACGCTGGCCGGCGAATCGCTCCGAAGCACACGCAAGCATACGCTAAATAGCGGTTCGCCACCTGGCGTATTGAGCAATACGCCTCTTGATACACTGAAGCGATGCCACCACGCACCACGAGCCGGCGCGTCACGAATCCCTTCCGGTACGGCGATCTGGCGCTCGACGAGGCGTTCACGGATCGCGACAGGGAGATCGCCGAGCTCAAGTCCGACATCCAGAACGGCCAGAACGTGGTGATCTTTGCGCCTCGCCGGTACGGCAAGTCGTCGCTCATGTGGAGAGTCGAGCATGAGCTCGTCGCCGAAGGAGACGTCCTGATCGCCCAGGTCAACCTGATGAAGACGCCCACGAAGGAGCAGCTCGCCGAGCGGCTCGCAAAGTCGATCTACGAGGACATCGCCTCGACCGGCTTCCGCGCGAAGGAGCGGCTGCGGGTGTTCCGAGGCCTCCGCGTGACGCCCACGATCACGATCGATCCCGAGGACGGCTCGCCGACGTTCGGCTTCGCAGCCGGCTCGCAGCGCGAGGACATCGACGCAACCCTGGAGCGCCTGCTCGAGCTGCCCGGGCAGCTCGCGGCCGATCGCCAGACCCGCGCGGCCCTCGTCTTCGACGAATTCCAGCAGATCGTCGACATCGATCCCGAGCTGCCCGACCTCATGCGCTCGATCTTCCAGGAGCAGCCCGAGGTCGCCCACGTCTACCTCGGCAGCAAGCACTCGATGATGGAGCAGATCTTCAACGACGAGAACGAGCCGTTCTGGCGGAGCGCGAAGCGGATCGAGCTCGGCGTGATCCCGCCGGCGGAGTTCGCGCGGTACATCGCGGGGCGGTTCGAGGTGACGCGCCGCACGATCGAGCCGGAGGTGATCGAGCGCGTCCTCGCGGTGACGCGAGGCCATCCGTACGGGACGCAGGAGCTCTGCTACGCGATCTGGGAGCTCACAGACGAAGGCGGGACGGCGGGGGGCGGGGCGTTCGAGGCAGGCCTCGAGCATGTTCTGCGGAGCGAGAACTCCCACTTCAGCCGGATCTGGGAGAAGGCTTCGAGGGCGCAACGGACGACGCTGCTCGCCCTCGCACGCGAGCCGCTCCGGCCGATGGACGGCGCGTACCGGCTTCGGCACAGGCTCCCGGCGCCCTCGACCGTGCAGAAGGCGCTCGAGCGGCTCGTCGACGACGAGCTCGTCGCCAAGGAGCGGCCGGGCGGCTACCGTATCGCCGAGCCGTTCCTGCGGGAGTGGATCGTGCGGTACGGGGCGTAGCCACACCGGGATCGAAGGGGTCCCGCTACACTTCCGAAGCCCTGGGGCGGTGCGTCAGCGTGCCCCGGTGATGTTCGTACAGAAACTTTCGGAAAGAAAGAGACCATGGCCAAGAGCGGAGTGAGAGTTGCGATCACGCTTGCCTGCACGGAGTGCAAGCGCCGCAACTACCAGACAACGAAGTCCAAGCGGAACACGCCCGACAGGGTCGAGTTCAAGAAGTTCTGCCGCTGGTGCGGGTCGCACACCCCCCACAGAGAGTCGCGCTAGCGCCATGGCCACACGCGTCGGAGCAAACGAGGAGCCGCGGCGTGAGCCCGCGCCCGTCGCCGGCCCGCGTAGGGGCGGCCCCTTCAGCTTCTTCGGCGAGTCCGTCTCGGAGCTCAAGAAGGTCGAATGGCCGAACCAGAACCAGGTGATCCAGGGAACGGTCGTCGTGTTGATCGCCTGCATCATCGTCGGGACGTTCCTGTGGGTCAACGACCAGATCTGGCAGGAAGTCGTGAAGAAGGTGCTCCTCTGATGAGTAGGGAGACCCAGATGAGTCGGGAGAGCTAAGAAGATGTTCCGCTGGTACGTCGTCAACACATACTCGGGCCACGAGAACAAGGTGAAGGCCAACCTCGAGCACCGCATCGAGTCGATGGGGCAGCGCCCGCGCTTCCGGCGCGTCGTCGTCCCGACCGAGCAGGTGATCGAGACGAAGGACGGGCAGAAGGTCCAGATCGAGAAGCGCGTCCTGCCGGGCTACGTGCTCGTGAACATGGACATGAGCGACGAGGCCTGGACTGTCGTGAAGAACACGCCCGGCGTCACCGGGTTCGTCGGCGCCGGCTCCAAGCCCGGCCCGCTCACCCAGGGCGAGGTCGACCGGATCCTGAAGACCGGCGCTGCGACCGCCGATCGGCCGCGCGCACAGGTCGAGTTCTCGCTCGGGGAGTCCGTCAAGGTGACGAGCGGCCCGCTCTCCGATTTCGACGGCGAGATCGTCGACGTCAACCCCGACCAGCAGAAGCTCAAGGTGCTGGTGGATATCTTCGAGCGGCAGGTTCCTGTCGAGCTCGGGTTCGATCAGGTCAAGAAGCTGGACTAAGGAAGAGGAATGGCGAAGAAAATTCTCACGGTGATCAAGTTGCAGATCCCGGGCGGACAGGCCAACCCGGCACCGCCGGTCGGCCCTGCGCTCGGTCAGCACGGCGTCAACATCATGGAGTTCTGCAAGGCGTTCAACGCGCAGACCGCTCAGGAGAACGGCCGCATCACGCCGGTCGAGATCTCGGTCTACGAGGACCGCAGCTTCACGTTCATCACGAAGACGCCGCCGGCGGCCGTCCTGATCAAGGAGGCGCTGCGGCTCGAGAAGGGATCGGCCGAGCCCAACCGCGCCAAGGTCGGCAAGCTGACCCGGGCGCAGCTCCAGAGCATCGCCGAGACGAAGATCGTCGATCTGAACGCGCGGGATGTCGAGCAGGCGATGAAGGTGATCGCCGGGACGGCGCGCTCGATGGGCGTCGAGGTGGAGCGGTAATGGCGCACAGCGGCAAGCGGTACACGGAGGTCCGCGGCGCGATCGACCGCGAGAAGGTCTATTCGCCGGTCGAGGCGGTCCGGCTGCTCAAGTCGAGCGCCGCCGCGAAGTTCGACGAGACCGTCGAGGTGCACATGAGCCTCGGCCTCAACGTCCGGCACGCCGAGGAGCAGCTCCGCGGCACGATGATGCTCCCGCACGGCACCGGCCGCGAGCAGCGCGTCGCCGTCTTCGCCGAGGGCGAGAAGGCGCGCGAGGCCGAGGAGGCCGGAGCGGACGTCGTCGGCTCGGCCGACCTCGCGAAGCGGGTCGAGGAGGGCTTCACCGACTTCGACGTCGCGATCGCGACGCCCGACCAGATGGGGAACGTCGGCCGCCTCGGCCGGGTGCTCGGCCCCCGCGGCCTGATGCCGAACCCGAAGACGGGCACGGTCACGATGGACGTCGCGAAGGCAGTCCGCGAGGCGAAGGCCGGCAAGCTCGAGTACCGCACCGATCGCGGCGCGAACGTCCACATCCCGATCGGGAAGCGCAGCTTCGACGAGCGTGCGCTGGTCGAGAACTACGCCGCGCTGATCGACGAGATCGTCCGCGCCAAGCCCGCAGTCGCGAAGGGCCGCTACATCAAGAAGATCACGCTTGCGAGCACCATGGGGCCGGGGATCCACATCGACCCGGCGAAGACCCGCGACATCGCGGAGGAGCTGGAGGCCGTCGAGGCCTAGTTTTCGACAACAGCCTGCTGCCTGAGACAGATGGCAGCCCTGCGCCGAGCACGTTGCGAAGCTATCCGGCAAGCGACACGCTTCTTCGGCGAGCACAGGGCGGAAGTCCATCCGAGGCGGGTCGGATTCATGGTGTCGGACGTTCGCGTCCCGACAGCTTCTTCGGCTCGCTTAGGCGGGCCGATTTGCTGAGTGGGAGGTGGAATGGACAAGAACGAAAAAGAACGGGTCGTCAGTGACCTGACGGCAAGGCTGAAGTCGGCGGAGACGCTGTTCGTCGCCGACTACCGCGGTCTGACGATGCCCCAGATCGACTCCCTGCGCGGGAAGCTGATCGAGCACGGGGCGAAGCTCACGGTGGTGAAGAACACGCTCACGCGCCGGGCCGCCGAGGCCGCGGGCGCCGATGCGCTCCTCACGCTGCTCTCGGGGCCGTCGGCGATCGCGTTCATCGAGGCCGACGGAGACATGGTCGCGGTCGCGAAGGCGCTGGCCGACTCGGTCAAGGACACGAAGGTGCTCGCGATCCGCGGCGGCGTCATGTCGGGCCGCACGATCTCGGCCGAGGACGTCGACGAGCTCGCGAAGCTTCCGCCGTTCGACGTGCTCCGCGGCCAGGTGCTCGGAGCGATCATCGGCCCGCTGCAGAACCTGCTCGGGCTCGTGAATGCCCCGCTCCAGAACCTCGTCGGGCTGATCGACGCCCGCATCGAGCAGCTCGGCGGCGAGGGGGAAGCGCCTGCTCCGGCTCCCGTTGCGGAGGCGGTGGCTGAGCCCGAAGCTGCGGCAGAGACTGAGACTGCCGCAGAGACCGAAGCTGCCGCAGAGCCGGAGACGGCGGCAGAGACTGAAGCTGCGGGAGAGCCCGAAGCGGAGGCAGAGCCGGAGACCGCGGTCGAGCCGGAGGCTGCGGCTGAGCCCGAGGCCGCAGCGGAGCCCGAAGCGGCAGTCGAGGCAGAACCCGA
>DASZLW010000127.1:0-5978 GCA_035552175.1 Gaiellaceae bacterium
AGTTGGCACAGCTTCGTGACGTTTACGGCACGGGGACTGTCCCTGGCCGTGGCCGCTCGGGACAGGCGGCGAAACGTCGTGGTGATGCGGCTTTCGAGCGCCGACCGTTCCCGGAGGCCGTTTCTGTGACAGTTCTGTGACGGTGACTGTCCCCGGACATTGACGGTCGCGGGCATGGCGCCGCCGGGCATGGCTAGATTCGCCAGGTGATCACCTCCCTGGACAACGCCCGCGTCAAGGACGTCCTGCGTCTCCGGAAAAGTCGCGAGCGGCGCGCGAGCGGGCTCTTCATCGCCGAGGGCCCGCGGGAGGTCGAGCGAGCTCGGGCTGCCGGGCTCCGGATCGTCGAGTCCTACTACGCACCCGACCTCCTCGACTGGGAGGACGCCGGCGCCGAGCCCGTCACCGCCCGGGTGCTGACGAAAATGGCCTACCGGGCCGAGCCCGAGGGGGTGATCGCCGTCGTCGAGATCCCCGCGCACGCCCTCCCGGGAAATGGCAGCCTGTACCTCGTGGCCGTCGGAGTCGAGAAGCCTGGAAACCTGGGCGCGATGGCCCGCTCCGCGGAGGCGGCGGGGGCCGACGCGCTCATCGTCGCCGAGGGCCGGGCCGATGCCTGGAACCCCAATGCAATCCGCGCTTCGACGGGCGCCGTCTTCACGCTTCCGATCGTCGAGGCGACGCTCGACGACGTCACGGGCCTCGGCACGACGATCGCCGCCGCCGTCGTCGGAGCAGGCACGAGCTACACCGACGCCGATTTCGCGAGGCCGACCGCGATCGTCGTCGGCGCGGAGGCGAACGGCCTCGGAGCGCCCTGGCTCGACGCGGCCGAGACGCACGTCTCGATCCCGGTTGCCGGGGGAACCACCGACAGCCTGAACGCGGCAACCGCCGCCGCGGTGCTGCTCTTCGAGGCCGTGCGCCAGCGTGCTTAGCCGCGCCGACGTCGAACGCGCGCGGCCCGTGGTCGAGCAGCATCTGAAGCGCACCCCGATGCTCGCTTCGCGCACGCTCGGAGCCCGCCTGAAATGCGAGCTCTTCCAGCGCACCGGCTCCTTCAAGGCGCGGGGCGCGCTGAACAAGCTCGCGTCCCTCACCGAGGAGGAGAAGGCACGCGGCGTGCTCGCGATCTCCGCCGGAAACCACGCGCAGGCGACGGCGTTCGCCGCTACGGAGTACGGCGTCGACGCGCTCGTCGTGATGTGGCAGGGCGCTTCGGAGCAGAAGATCGAAGCGACGAGGGCCTATGGAGCGACCGTCGATCTCGAGGCAGCGAGCCCCGCGGAGGCCTTTGCGCGGCTCGAGGTGCTGCGCGCCGAGACGGGTCGAACGCTCGTCCACCCGTTCGACGACCCCGTGGTGCTCGCGGGCGCCGGCACCGTCGGGCTCGAGATCGAGGAGGATGCGCCCGATGCCGACGCCGTCGTCGTCCCGGTCGGGGGCGGCGGCCTCATCTCGGGAATCGAGGCCGCGCTCCGTGGGACGACCCTCCGCGTGATCGCCGTCGAGCCGGAGACGAGCCAGGCCCTCTTCGCCGCGATCGCCGCGGGCGCGCCCGTCCCGGTCGAGCCGAAGTCGATCGCAGACGGCCTCAACGCGCCCTTCGCCGGCGGGATCGCGATCGAGGCGTGCCGTGATCTCGAGCAGGTCATCGTGACCGAGGAAGAGATCCGTGCGGGGCTCCGCTTCCTCTACGCGCGCGCCAAGCTCGCGGCCGAGCCTGCCGGCGCCGTCGCGACCGCGGCGGTCCTGGCCGGGAAGATCGAGGCGGCACGACCGGTCGTCGTCGTCAGCGGCGGCAACGTGTCGGCTCGGACGGCCTCTGATATCCTGGCTGAACGATGAAGGCAGAGATTCACCCCGATTACGTGTTCGCGACGGTTCACTGCTCCTGCGGGAACTCGTTCACGACCCGTTCGACCTCGCCCCAGTTGAACGTCGAGATCTGCGCTCAGTGCCATCCGTTCTACACGGGCAAGCAGAAGCTCGTGGACACGGGTGGGCGCGTCGAGCGCTTCCAGCGGCGGCTCGAGAAGGCCGGCCGTTCCGCTCCGGGCAGCTCCTCCTAACCATGGCATCGGCAATCGGCGGCCAGGCCGTCCTCGAGGGCGTCATGATGCGCGGACCGCGCAACTGGGCCGTCGCGGTCCGGAAGCCGAACGGCCAGATCGCGCAGGTCGCACGTCCGATCGACCCCCTTGCCGCCCGACACTGGTCGCTCCGGCTTCCGATCGTCCGCGGCGTCGTCGCCCTCGGCGAATCGCTCTCCATCGGGTTTCGGGCTCTCTCGGTGTCCGCCAACTACGCGGCCGCCGGCATCCCCAGAGTCGGGACGGACGAGGCCGAAACGGACGAGATCGGAACGGACCTCGAGGCCGACGAGGAGATCGAGTCCGTCGAGATCGGTCGCTGGGCGCTCTTCTTCTCCTTCGCGGTAGCGATCGGGTTCGTCCTCACCGTCTTCAAGGTCGGCCCGGCGCTCATCACCGATCAGCTTCCGATCAAGAACGGCACGTGGTTCGTTCTCGTCGAGGGCCTGATCCGCGTGACGATCTTCGTCGCCTACCTCGCGATCCTCAGCCTGATCCCATCGCTCAAGCGCGTGTTCCAGTACCACGCAGCCGAGCACAAGGCCATCAACGCCTACGAGGCCGGCGAGGAGCTCACGCCGGAGGTCACCCAGCGCTATTCGCTGATCCATCCACGGTGCGGCACCGCGTTCCTGCTGTGGGTGATGGTGATCGGCGTCTTCGTCTTCGCGCTCTTCGGCCGGCCCGCCTGGTACTGGCTCGTCGTGACACGGATCGCACTTCTTCCGGTGATCGCCGGGGTCGCCTACGAGTTGATCCGGTTCGCCGGCAAGCACGCCGACAATCGCGTCCTGATGACGCTCCTCGCGCCCGGGCTGTGGCTGCAGCGGCTGACGACGCGCGAGCCGACACTCGACCAGCTCGAGGTGTCGATCCGCGCGCTGCGCGAGGTGCTGGATTACGAGGGCCGGCTCGCACCGGCCGACCGACGAGTGGAGGTAATGGCGTAATGGCGACGAGACGGAGTGCCGAGGTCGAATGGATCGGCGGCTTCACCGACGGCGAGGGGAAGATCATCTCGACGACGAGCGGCACCATTCCCCAGCTCGACGTGACCTGGCAGGCGCGCGTCGACGAGGACGAGCCGATGACGAGCCCGGAGGAGCTGCTCGCCGCCGCGCACGCATCCTGTTACGCGATGCAGCTCACCTCGGGGATCGTCGGAGCGGGCGGCGAGCCCGAGGAGCTCCGGATCAGCTGCGAGGTCTCGTTCGAAGTGGGTCTCGGCATCACCCAGTCGGCGCTCACCGCGCGGATCACCGCGGAAGGGCTCACCGACGACCAGCTTCGCGAGATCGCCGAGCGCGCCAAGATCATGTGCCCGATCTCGATGGCCCTCGCCGGCATCGACGTGACGCTCGATCTTCCCGACCTCGCCGTGGGCGACGAGGACGAAGCCGGCGACCAGGTTCCCGCGGCCGCCGAGGAGTAGGGCCGGGTCCGCGAACGCGGACTAGCCTTCGCCGCGGCCATGTCTCAGCTCGACAACCTGATCGGGGAGCTCGAACGCTCCTATCACGAGACGCAGGAGCGGATGTCCGACCCTGCCGTCTACAACGACCGCCGCGAAGCCGGCGACGTCGGCCGGCGTCTCAAGAAGCTCGAGGGCTCCTACAGGCTCGCCCAGGAGTGGCGGCAGGCCCGCGCGGATCTCGAGGCGGCGAAGGGCGATCCCGAGCTCGCCGAGATGGCCCCGGACTACGAGACCGAGATCGCGCGCCTCGAGGATGAGCTGAAGCTCTCGCTCGTCGAGCCCGACCCGGCCGACGAGAAGGACGTCATCGTCGAGGTGCGACAGGGCGTCGGCGGCGACGAGGCCGCGCTCTGGGCCGCGAACCTCGCGCAGACCTACGAGCGGTACGCGGACCGCCGCGGCTTCAAGTGGGAGCAGCTCGAGGTGAGCGCGAGCGAGGGCGGGGGGATGAAGGAAGGCGTCTTCGCGGTCAAGGGTCAGGGCGCGTACTCGGTCTTCAAGTTCGAGGGCGGCACGCATCGCGTCCAACGGGTGCCGGACACCGAGTCGCAGGGCCGGATCCACACCTCGACGGCGACCGTCGCCGTGATGCCGGAGGCCGAGGACATCGACATGGAGCTCGACGAGAACGATCTCAACGTCGACGTGTACCGGTCGTCGGGCCCCGGCGGCCAGTCCGTCAACACGACCGATTCAGCGGTTCGGATCACGCACATCCCGACCGGAACCGTGGTCGCGATGCAGGACGAGCGCTCCCGGCTCCAGAACCACCTGAAGGCGATGCGCGTGCTCCGCGCCCGCCTGTACGAGCTCGAGCGCGCGCGGCAGCAGGCCGAGCAGGCACAGGCGCGAAAGGCTCAGGTCGGCACCGGCGAGCGCGCCGAGAAGATCCGCACCTACAACTACCCCCAGGATCGCGTCACCGACCATCGCGTCGGTGTCAGCTCACGCCTCCAGGACGTCCTCGCCGGCGACCTCCAGACGTTCACGGATGCGCTGACCGCCGACGAGCAGCGGCGCGCGCTCGAAAGCGGGGGCGGAGAGGGTTGACCCTCGGCGAGGTGCTCGCCGCGACGGTCGAGTACCTCACACGCAAGGGCGTCGCGTCGCCGCGCCTCGATGCCGAGCTGATCCTCGCGAAGGCGTTCGGAATGAGCCGCCTTCAGCTCTACACGAGCTTCGACCGGCCTTTGACCGACGCCGAGAGGGCGGATGCGAGGACGCTCGTGGAGCGTCGCGGGCGCCGCGAGCCGCTCGCGTACGTGCTCGGCGAGTGGGGGTTCCGCCGGCTGACCCTTCGCACGGACGCTCGCGCGCTCGTGCCGAGGCCCGAGACGGAGACGGTCGTCGACCGGGCTCTCGCCGCGATCGCCGGGCTCACGGCACCGCGCGTCGCCGAAATCGGGACGGGAACCGGCGCAATCGCTCTCGCGATCGCCGACGAGCACCCGGGCTCGATCGTGACCGCGACCGACCTCTCGGCGGATGCGCTCGCGCTCGCTCGGGAGAATGCCGACCATCTCGGGCTCCCGGTCGAGCTCGTCGAGGCCGACCTGATCGAGGGGCTCCCGGGACCGTTCGACCTCATCGTCTCGAACCCGCCGTATGTCGCGGCGGACGAGCTCCCGGACCTCCAGCCGGAGGTGCGGGACTTCGAGCCCCGCCTCGCCCTTGTCGAGGCGGGCCAGACCGAGCGGCTCGCGCGGGCGGCTCTGGGCGTGCTCTCGCCCGGCGGCGCGATCGTCCTCGAATGTCACGCCGACGGCGCCGCCGGTGTCGCCGCGCTCCTGGCCGGCCTCGGTTACGACTTCCCCTCGATCACCCTCGATCTCGACGGCAGGGAGCGGGTGGTCGAGGCGCGGGTGGCCCGGCCACCCGGCTGACTACGATTGAAAGCGGCCCCGACCGAGGAGTGAGATGGCGATCGCGCAAGAGAGCTTCCAACAGCTTCGTACCTCCGGGCTCGCGGACGTCGATCCCGAGATCGCAGACACCCTGGCACGCGAGCTCGAGCGGCAGCGCGACCAGATCGAGCTGATCGCCTCGGAGAACTTCACCTGGCCCGCCGTGCTCGAGGCCGTCGGCTCGACGCCGACGAACAAGTACGCCGAGGGGTACCCCGGCAAGCGCTACTACGGCGGCTGCGAGGTCGTGGACGAGATGGAGGAGCTCGCTCGGGAGCGCGCCACGACGTTGTTTCGCGCCGAGCACGCGAACGTGCAGCCGCACGCAGGCGCGCAGGCGAACATGGCCGTGTACTTCGCGGTGCTCTCGCCGGGCGATCGGGTTCTCGGGCTCTCGCTCGACCACGGCGGCCACCTCACGCATGGGCTCAAGGTCAACTTCTCCGGGAAGCTCTACGAGTTCCACCACTACGGCGTCTCGCGCGAGACGATGATGGTCGACTACGA
>DASZLW010000128.1:0-5054 GCA_035552175.1 Gaiellaceae bacterium
CGGGAGTCGAGGTTGCCGGTGGGCTCGTCGGCGAAGACGACTGTCGGTCGCGAGACGAGCGAGCGGGCAACGGCGACGCGCTGCTGCTGACCGCCGGAGAGCTCCGCCGGCCGGTGCTTGAGGCGGCCGGCGAGGCCGACCTTGTCGATCAGCTCCGTGAACCACTTGTCGTCGACGTCGGCGCCCGAGACGGAGAGCGGCAGCTTGACGTTCTCCTCCGCCGTCAGCATCGGGAGCAGGTTGTAGAACTGGAAGACGAAGCCGATGTGCTCGCGCCGCAGATGCGTGAGCGCGTTGTCGTCCATCCCTGTGATCTCCTCGCCGCCGATCGACACCGAGCCGCCCGTCGGCTTGTCGAGGCCGGCGAGGATGTGCATCAGGGTCGACTTGCCCGAGCCGGACGGCCCCATCACGGCCGTCAGCTTGCCGCGCTCGATCTCGAGGGAGACGCCGCGAAGGGCATCGACGGCGGTCTCGCCGGACCCGTACCGTCTCGCGACATCCGACGCCTTGACGACGGCACCGTTTGCGCCGTTCGTGCCGCCCGTGGTCAGGCCGGTAGCGCTCACTCTCCGAGCCTACCGACCGGGCGGCGGCCGAGAGTTCGGTTGTGCATACCCCTTCGAGCGACCCGTCAATCCTGTGCGCGCAACACCGTTCACCGGCCCGCGCACGGGCGGGCGCAAGGTCGATCTCCTACACCCGAGCGGCGCCGGCGAACCGGGGGATGATGTCCCTCCCGTAGGCCTCGAGCGTCTGCTCCTGCGCGTTCGTCATCAGGTAGACGTTGAACTGGTCGACGCCGACACCCTCGAGCGTCCGGAGCTTCTCGGCGCACTGCTCGGCCGAGCCGATCACGCAGAAGCGCTCGCAGATCTCGTCGGTCACGAACTCGCCGTGGGCGGCGCCGACACGGGAGTGATCCTTGTAGTCGTAGAACTTCCGCGCCTTGACGAAGTCGGTGAGCTCGGACGGGATGTCGGAGTCGTAGCCGTAGCGCTCGACGAGATCCATCACGTGGTTCGAGACCATCGCCGGGAACCAGCGCACCTCCTCGCGTGCCTCGGCGATGTCGTCGGACACCTTCGAGGGAGCACCGACGATGCACTGCAAGGCGTCGGGATCGCGCCCGGCCTTCTCGGCGGCGGCGCGCGCGGTCGCCATGATCCACTCGACGATCACCGGGTCGGCGAGCTGGATGATCACCCCGTCCGACACGCGACCCGCGACGGCGAGCGCCTTCGGGCCGTAGCCTGCGATCCAGAGCGGGATCTGCGGGTCGCGGCCGGCCCACGTGAGCTCGAGGTCCTTCCCGTTCCACTCGACCTTCCGGCCGTTCATGAAGTCGCGGATCATCTTGCAGGCCGCCTCGAACTCGGCCACCTTCACCGGCTGCTGCCCGATGACGCGCCGCGCGGAGTCGCCGCGGCCGATCCCCATCACCATCCGGCCGCCCGAGACGTCGTGCAGCGTCGCGTAGGCGCTCGCGAGCACCGTCGGCTCCCGGGTGCCGGGGTTCGTGACGAAATGGCCGAGCTTGAGGGTCGAAGTGCGGTCGGCGGCGAGCGCGAGGAGCGGGATCGATTCCTGCCAGAGAACGTGCGAGTCGTACGTCCAGCCGTAGTCGAACCCGTGCTTCTCGGCGAGCTGCAGGAGCTCGAGAAACCGCTCGAACGGAGGGTCCGGAAGCACTGTCACTCCGAAGCTGATCGCCATGCCGCAATCATAGGGCCATGAAAATCATCTGCACCGGACTGAACTACGCGGGACACATCCGCGAGCAGGGGATGGAGCCTCCCGCCGCGCCGCTCCTGTTCGGGAAGTTCGACAACACCTTGATCGGGCCGGGCGATGCGATCGTCCTACCTCCCGAGGCCACGCATGTCGACTCGGAGGCGGAGCTCGCGGTCGAGATCGGGCGCACCGGCCGGCGCATCTCCGAGGACGACGTCCTCGAGTTCATCGCCGGCTACCGCTGCGCGAACGACGTGTCGGCCCGGAACCTGCAATATGGCGACAAGCAGTGGACCCGCGGGAAGGGCTTCGACACCTTCTGCCCGGTCGGCGATCGCCTCGTTCCGGTCTCCGAGCTCGGGGACGGCTCCGGGCTGCGCGTGATGCAGCGGCTGAACGGCGAGCTCCTGCAGGACGGGAACACGAGCGACCTCGTGTTCGGGGTGCGGCACCTCGTCTCGTATGCCTCTGCCGTGTTCACGCTCGAGCCCGGCGACCTCATCCTCACGGGAACCCCGTCGGGGATCGGGCATGCCCGGACGCCGCCCATCTCGATGAGCCCCGGCGACGTCGTCGAGATCGAGGTCGAGGGGATCGGCGTGCTCCGGAATCCGGTGGTTGCCGAGCAGTAGAGGAGCCTCGCCGCACGCTCTGCTGAAGGAGGGCCGGGCCGGGCCGGTGCTCAGCGTGCGAGCCAGGCGAGCGTCTTCGACGCGAGGATGTCGAGCGCCCGGACCGAGAGCTCGAGATGCTCGGGCTTCGTGTCCTCCAGCTTCGTGTGCGAGAGCCCCCGCAGGCTCTGGACGAAGAGCATCACGGTCGGGATCCCCGCCCGTGAGACCTCCGCCGCGTCGTGCAGCGGCCCCGAAGGCATCCGATGCGTCGTGCCCGAGACCTCGAGGATCGCTTCCTCGGCGAACTCGACGAGCGTCTCGTCGAAGAGGATCGGCTCGATGCTCCAGATCCGTTCCCACGCGACGTCGATGTTCTCCTCGGTCGCAAAGCGCTTCGAAGCGTCTTTCGCCGCCGCGAGCATCCGTGCAAGCGTCTCCCGGTCGAGGTGCCGCTGGTCGAGGAGCTGCCCGGCCGTCTCGACGACGGACGTCACGATCCCGGGTTTGCAGACGACATCGCCCGAGGTGCACACGGCCCCCCCTCCTGCCTCGCGCGCGATCGAGCGGATCTCGAGCGCGAGCTTGGACGCGCCCGCGAGCGCGTCCCGGCGCTGATCCATCGGCGTCGAGCCCGAGTGGGCCGCCTGCCCCCGCCAGGTGATCCGCGAGCGCTCGACGCCGAAGGTGCCGAGCACCACGCCGAGCGGCAGATCCATCGACTCGAGCACCGGGCCCTGCTCGATGTGCAGCTCGAGATAGGCGCCTGCCCCTTCGAGCTGCGATCGCGCTTCGAGGGCACGTTCGAGCTCGACGCCGTGCTCGCGCAGTGCCTCCGGGAGCGCGACCCCGTCGCGGTCCTTCAGCTTCGCGAGCTCGTGCTGGTCGCTCATCGAGCCTGCCGCGGCCGAGGAGCCGAAGAGCGACCGGCCGAAGCGCGCTCCCTCCTCGTCGGCCCAGTTGACGAGGCGCACGGCAGCCTGCGTTCGCTCCTCGGCGATCCGCCGGAAGACCTCGGCACCCGCGACGACGTTGAGCGAGCCGTCGAGCCAGCCGCCGTTCGGCACCGAGTCGAGATGGCCGCCGATCACGAGCGCGGGCCCGATCTCGCCGATCGTGAACCACTGGTTCCCGGCCTCGTCGATCTCCTCCCTTGCGCCGGTCGGGGCGAGGTTCCCTCGGAGCCAGTCTCGCGCCGTCTCCCATGTGTCCGTCCAGGCGACCCGCTGGGCGCCGTCCGCGTCGCCGGTCAGCGCGCGGAGGTCCTCGAGCTCGGCAATGGTGCGAGCGGGTTCGAGCGGCATGGCGGCGATCCTAGACGAGTGACCGTGTAAGAATCGGGCGTGGCCGCCGTCGCAGCTTCGGGCCCGCGCGGATGGGGCGTCTCGCTCTCCGTGCTGCGGCGCGCCGGGACGCTCGTCGTCGTGATCGCGGCGCTCGTAGGGCTCTGGGAGCTCTACCGCGAGCTCTGGGTCTCGGCCGGATGGACATGGCCGTTCGCCGTCATCTCTCCGTCGGGCTCGAACACCATGCCGCATGTCTGGACGATCTTCAAGGCGTTCGGCGAGCCCGCCCAGGTGAACCAGCCCGCGCTCGCGGTGATCCTCTTCCACAAGGCGCTCTTCACGGCCAAGGAAGCCGCGTTCGGGTTCGCGATCGGCGCGTTCGTCGGCTTCGCGATCGGCGTCGTCCTCGTCCACTCGCGCCTGCTGCAGCGGGGGTTCCTGCCCTACATCGTGATGAGCCAGACGATCCCGATCCTCGCGGTCGCGCCGATGGTCGTGATCTGGGTCAACCCGAAGCTTCCGGCCGGGCTCCAGGGTTGGGGAGCCGTGGCGGTGATCGCCTCGTACCTCACCTTCTTCCCCGTCGCGATCAACACCCTCCGCGGCCTCCAGTCGGCCGATCAACGTGCGCTCGAGCTGATGAGCTCGTACGCAGCGAGCCGGTAGTCCGTTCTCTGGAAGGTGCGGGTCCCGGCCTCCTTGCCGTATGTCTTCTCCGCCTTCAAGATCGCGGCCACGGCGAGCGTCGTCGGCACGATCATCGGCGAGCTGCCGTCGGGGCTCCAGAGCGGCCTCGGCGGCGCGATCATCAACTTCAACGAGTACTACACGATCGAGCCCCAGGAGCTCTGGGCGACGAACCTCGTCGCAGCGGCGCTCGGGATCGTCTTCTTCCTGATCGTCGTCTGGGTCGAGAAGCTCGTCGTCCGCAGAGCGCCGGAGCAGCTCGCGTGAGCGCGGACGCCCTCCCGGTCGTCTCGATCGCGAACGTGACGAAGACCTTCCCGCAGGGGAACGTCACCGCCCTCAAGGACATCGAGCTCGAGCTCGGAGCCGGCGAGTTCGTCTCGCTGATCGGCCCGTCGGGCTGCGGCAAGTCGACGTTGCTCCGCGTGATCGGAGATCTCGTCCAACCGAGCGGCGGGACGGTGACGATCAACGGCAAGACGGCGAAGCAGGCCCGGACTGACCGCGACTACGGGATCGTGTTCCAGGACTCGGTCCTCTTCGAATGGCGTACGGTCGCGCGGAACATCGGCCTGCCGCTCGAGCTCCTCGGCTGGGACCGCGCGAAGCGGAAGGAGCGTGTCGAGCGGATGCTCGAGCTCGTCGAGCTCACGGGGTTCGGCGACCACCACCCGTGGCAGCTCTCGGGTGGGATGCAGCAGCGCGTGTCGATCGCGCGCGCCCTGGCTTTCGAGCC